>CAYSHN010000064.1:10090-11368 GCA_964430815.1 uncultured Calditrichota bacterium
GCCGCTTTAGTGAACGTCCTGAGATAAAGGGGGTAAATACCTATTTATATAATAATACCTTGCTGCTCGGTCGCCTCTCCTTGGCTCATATCAATTATTTTAAAAGCCGGATGATCTATTCTTTCGGCCGGACAGAGGATGTTCCCTATGGTTTTTTGATCCAGGGTACTTCGGGATATGAGGCCGCTGAGCTGGAGAACAGATATTACTTCGGTTCTGACTTTTCCTGGGCTAATCGTCTTGATCATTTAGGCTATCTGGGGTTATCTGCAGAATTTGGTGTTTTCAAGCACCCAACAGATTTTGAACAGGGTGTGCTAAACCTGCGGCTGTTATATTTCAGTCATCTGCTCGAATATCACCAATTTAATATCCGTCAGATAATTAAGATGGCTTTTACTAATGGAATAAATCGTTCGACCCTTGAAACAATTAATCTTAAACATAAGTTGAAAGGATTTTCAAAGAGCGAACCGACCGGCAAAGGAAATTTGATTATAAATCTTGAAACGGTAATATTTACCCCCTGGTATTTCTATGGTTTCAAATTTGCTCTTTTTTCCTACGCCGATTTCGCATTACTCTCAGTACAGTCGGTCTTCACTTCCCGGACCGATTTCTATTCAATTGTTGGTCTGGGTTGCCGTCTCAAAAATGAAAGTTTAGTTTTTAAAACTTTGAATTTGCGGATTGGGTATTTTATCCGTAATCCTCTGGGCTTAGGACCTTGGGATTTTGAAATTAGCAATGATGATTCAGAAATTTCCCAGGGATTACTGGGATTAAAACCAGCCGTCGCGCAGTATAAATGAGCAGAGGAGCGGGGAACAGAGATGAAAAATTCAAAAGTATTCCTGGCATTTATAATGGTCTTAGCATGCCTGGGTGTACTTTTTGCCCAGGATGAAAGTGAGCTAACCCTGGCCAAGGGTGATTTATATGTAGTAATAACTGGCTATAAAACCACACAGGGGACGATAAAAATTGCACTCTTTGGTTCGGAAAAGAGTTATCAAGCCAACAGTTTTCCATTGCGGGGTGATTCAATAGGAGTTGAACAAAGCCGGTCCTTGGTTCCATTCGAAAATATTTCCTATGGTGATTACGCCGTTAAAGTATATCACGATCAGAATAACGATGGAAAATTGAATACCAATTTTATGGGCATGCCCACGGAAGTTTATGGTTTTTCCAATAATGTCCGTGAGACATTCGGACCAGCTTCCTGGTTGGCTGCAAAGTTTAAATTCGAGGCGGTGTGCGATAGCATTCATATCG
>CAYSHN010000065.1:0-11366 GCA_964430815.1 uncultured Calditrichota bacterium
CGGCGTGGAGTGCCTTGGATCACGCCAAACAAGGTGTCAGCGGAGTAGTGACGATTACTCCCAATAGTCTTGATTATGTGCTTATTCGAACAGCAAACAATAATCAAGGAATAGAATTTGGTGATTCGACTATAACTGTGACAAGTTCAATTGTACTGTATGCAGCAGGATATGACCAGTATGCAAATTACAGCGGTAATGTTACGGTCAATTGGTCACAAGTTGGATTATCCAATTCTGTTTCAGGTTCGGGAAGTTCTTATATTTTTACTCCGAGTATTGCACCCGATGCTGGCCGGATCATCGCTACGAGTTCAATTGGTGGCGTAACTCCTGATTCGACAGGTACCATAACAATTAATAGTGGTACATTAGCAGAATTAAGAATACAAACAATACGCTCGGCCGGTCAAGCATTTGATGATACAACACTGACCACGGATCAAACTTTAACCTTGTATGCAGTCGGATATGATCTTTATGGTAATCATTTAGGCACTATAAATGCTAACTGGTTCTTAAATGCTCCAATCGGTCAGTTTATAACTGGTAATTTACTAGATAGCATTGTATTTGATGCAACGACCCTTGGTTCAGGTCTCATCCGGGCAATAAGCTTAAGTAATCCGAGTATCCTTGATTATACAGGCCTGATTACTGTTAATACCGGTAGCGTCTCATCATTGATCATTCGTGATGCCCCCGACGGTGCTGGATCAGAGTTTACTACAGATACCCTTGTGGTTGGTGGTAATCTTCATTTCTATTCTGCCGGATATGATGTGAATACCAATTATGTATCAGATGTTAATGTGGACTGGCATAAGACCGGAACAGTATCTGGGCTTACCGATAGTACTAATGTAAGTAATCTAAATATTTATCCCACTATACCTGGAAATGGATTCATTTTTACGACCAATGCATCGGGTTGGAATAATGATTCCACCGGAACAATTGTCATACAACCCGGTGGTTTGACAAAACTGGTCATCCGTACTGGTCCGAGCGGTGGTGGGGTCGAATTGGACACTTTGACCCGGATAGCTGGTGATTCAATTACTCTTTATGCTGCCGGTTATGATCTGGAAGATAATTATTTAGGTGATCAGAGAGTTTTATGGTCTGTCGATGGTGATCCAATTGGTTTCTTTGCCAACTCAGATTCGGCGACATTTAACCGTTTTTATTTCCGAACGGTCAATTCTGCAATCTTCAGGGCCCGACGAGCAGTTTCGGGCGATATTTCAGGTTTGATTCGGGTACGTTCTGCTAATCCGGATTCAATAATAATTGTCGGTGGTGGATTTGTGCAAACCGGTTCTGCCAGTTCATTCGTCTCCGATCCACCGCGTATACAGATTGTAGATCGTTATACTAATCCGGTACCAAATATTATGGTAAACTGGACTACTCCATCCTCCAGCGGTCAATTAATTCCACCTGTAAATACGACTGATAATTTGGGTTATGCCGGCGCAAATTGGCGTTTGCGCAGTAGCCTGGGTGCTGATACCGCTTATGCAATCGTGGCCAGTATACCCGATACCGCTGCTTTCTATGCTATTGTTGGTTCTTCAACAGCTGATAGTCTGATCTTAGTTTCGGGTAACAATCAATCTGGTATTATTGGAACTACCTTGCCCCTGCCTTTGGTAGTCAGGGTTGCAGATAGTTTAGGTAATCCGGTATCCGGAGTTACTATTGCCTTTGGTATGTTGGCCTTACCAGATGGAGGTGGGGATTATTCACTCAATCCGATTCAAACACAGACAAATGCCAGTGGTTTAGCACAAACCACCTTAACGTTAGGATCACGCATTGGAAATTATGTTGTTGTAGCAGCCAATAATACTCTTGATCCCGGTCAGGTTTTGTTTCAATCAACAGCACTGGCGGATATAGGGGATTCGCTAATCGTATATTCCGGTAATCAACAGATAGGTGTCGCCGGAACGCAGTTATCTTTGCCGGTGAGGATCCGGCTTGTCGATCAGTATCTCAATCCGGTTGCAGGTGCAACCATCAATTGGAGTAATACCTCTGATGGTGATACAGTTAATGCCATCCGGATTACAAATTCCAGTGGTTATGCCCAGGCGAATTGGATATTAAGAACCCAGGCTGGGTATGATACCCTTTATGCCAGTGCTTTTGGAGCAGATTCCGTTATGTTCCGGGCAACTGTCCTGCCCGATGCAGCAGTTAATATTACCTCAATTACTGGCAATAATCGAACGACATTTGCCGGAAGTGGACGGCTTTTACTGGCTGATGTCAGGGATCAGTATAATAATCCAGTAGCAAATCGTTCAATTGGATTTTTACCGGCAATACGTGTATCAAATCCGATAGCAAACACCAATAGTGCGGGAATTGCACAAAGTGTGTATTTTACTCCGGCTAATTTAGATTCGAGTATAGCCAGCGCGTATATTATAGGAGCAAATGATACCACAACTTTTAATGTGTATAGCATCAGGTATAATAGTAATACACTAAATCCCAAGGTCGGTTTACCCGGTGAGACATTAACTTTCTACGCAGATTTTTCCAATCCAGGTCAGGATGCCGTCAATCTTAATCTGGCTGATACCTATTTAAGTTTCTCGGATGGGCTCAATACTACCATAGCGCAACTGGACTCACCAGCGGTCATACCTGCTCGATCGACTTCAGTCCGGCTCAAGTTTATTAATGGTTTTATCGCTGATAATTTTATGATGGGTAATTATACTCCGGCTTTCACTTTTAATGCAATTTCTGGCGGAGAAACGATAAATGGTACCTTAAATTCATCGCCGGCAGAATTATCAATCGAGCCGCTGGTTATTCGCTCTGTTACCATTGTTGGTTTGCCGGGTAATATAATCAGCTTGGGTGATACCATACCCGATATTACCATGATAGTTCAAAATAATAGTTCTTATCTACTGCAGAACTTAAATCCATCATTGGTTTTTAATCCAGAGTGGGGTTTTACCTTAATTCCTTTTCCTACCAATCCGGTCACTATCCCGGCAAAAGCACTGGCGAGTTTTTCGTTCCGCGTAGCAGTGCCGGCCAGTGCACCCCTCGGCAGCGTGCAGGTGGATGGATATATTTCTGGTACACTGGCGGTTAACGGCAACTTCGTATATGATAATTCGTCCATTACCACTGATTCTTTTACTACCATCAATGCTGCACAAGTTGCCCTGGTCGGTTATACACCACAAACTTTATCGACCGGGCAGTTGGCATCCTTTGAGGTAACTGTAAGTAATACCGGTGATGCGAATGTCCTGGTTCACCAGGCCCAAACATCGCTGACGTTTGGTACCCAGACTTTTACCCTCAATGGGGATCAGGCTATTACGGCGGGAGCCAATTCTATCCTGCGGTTTACCGCCACAAATATTACTCTGGCTCCGGGAAGTTATGCGGGTACATTGATCTTAAACGGGACTGAGAATAGTGTGGTGTATCGCGACACTCTATTTACTACTCCAGGAAATGAACTTGTAGTTCAAGCGCCTAGCAGTTTAGTAATTTCTTCCATTTTGTTAAGTGATATCAATGTAAGTCAGGGTGAACAAAATCAAAATATTGCTGTCCGCATTCGTAATACCGGTAATGCGGCAGCCCGTATCAATAGTGCAAGTGATCTCGTTTATGACTATAATTCTGCATATACCCTTACACCCTCCGGTACTGTTTTCCCTTTAATTATTAACGGTGGTGATTCATCACTTATAACCTATACAGTGAATATTGGTGAGAATGCTACAACCGGCCTGGATACCTTCCGGATAGCAATCACTTATCAGGATCAAAATAGTGGCAGTACCTATGTGCTTAATAATCCAGGCATTTATGATACTTGGACGGTTTTAAGCCGGGCCAGTCTTGATATTCTGTCCATTTATGCCATAGCCAACAAAGTTAGTCAAGGCCAGGCTGGTTTGACCATTCAGATGCAGATTACCAACACCGGTCAGGTGGGAGCGATCATTGGCACTGCTGATAGTATCGGATTGCAATTTTTAAATAATAATAATATGGTGACATTAACTGCGCCCATACTGCCGTTTAACATTGCTCCTTTATCAACGCAACAGTTTGATTTTACAGTCACCATTAACTCTTTTGCTGCGACAGGAGTCGATTCGATTCGTGGATTTGTGATTGGTCGTAATCAGCGTACAGGGGCGATCGCTTCGGATCAGAGTTCTTATCTTGATGCCTGGCTGGTCCAATCGCGGCCCCAGATTGTGATCACGACAGTTCGCAACAGTTATCCTCAGGTCAACCGGGGCCAGCAGAATCTGGTAGTAGAAATGCAAATTCGAAATCAAGGACTGGCTACCGCCTACATGGATACAGCAGGATTATATGACGAACCGGCAGGTTCAATAATCGATTCAATCCTGATTGCTACATTGAAAGATTCATTGTCTGGTGGGGAGAGAGACACCATACTTTATAATGTAGATATATCAAATTCGGTGGTTGGTGATACTGTGTGGGTGGACGGTTTTGTCAGATACCGGGATGCCAATAATCTGACCGCCAGTTATGTGGACAGTGGTGCCGTTACACCCAAGGCATGGAGGATCGGCAACCAGGCCGCTTTGGTAATCGATAGTGTTTACACGGCAACCACTACTATGAGTCTTGGTCAAACCGGGGTATTAGCCTATGCAGTAATTGGCAATACCGGGGATGCACCAGTTCAATTAAATACTTTGCAAATGACTTTTGATAATATCGTTATTCATCCGGTATTATCAGCTCAATTATTGACACCTAATATACCCTATATATTAGATGCTGGTCAAAGAATTACCGCTCAGTTCCAGGTAAATGCCAGTTCAACACCGATAGACAGCGGCTACATAACCTTAAATTTGAATGCCTATGGAACCGATCAGATTACCGGTGCAAGTGTGAATGTCCTGGGAAGTGGGCAGCCGGATTCAATTCTGCTGCAAACACCTGCTGATGTCCGCGTTTTTGTCATCACCAATCCTGCTACCGTCCGCCAGGGGCAAAATGATATAACCACGACCCTGAGTGTACATAATTATGGGCAGGCGCGTGCTCAGCTCAATAATGTTACGCTTAATTTCAGAAATGGTAATACTAATTATAATCGTGAATTGCTCGCCCCAACTTTTCCGGTATTTATCGATGGTGGTCAACAAGATACAGTCACCTACGAAGTGGATGTGCTTTCTGCGGCGCCATTGGGAATAGATTCTTTACGCGGTGGTGTTCAATTTCAGGAAGTAAACCGCACTCTCGATCGAGCGCATACTTCCGCTTATCTTTCTTCCTGGCAGGTTTTTGGATCAGGAGGGATTAATATCCTTACAGTACAAGCCGATTTGGATACCGTGAGTACAGGTCAGGACAGTATCCGTGTTCTGGTAAGAGTGGCCAATTCCGGAAATAATTCTGTAGTAATTGATTCCGTAAGGTTAAATACAATTCGTGGATTATATGTACCAGCTACGGTTTTTCAGCAGCCCGGTACTATTCTGGACAGTACAGCAACAACCGCTTTTCAATTCCTGGTACAACTGGATGCCGCCTCTCCGAGCGGTGTGGAAATGATTAATGCTTCGGTTTATGGTCGGGATAGTTTTACTGACTCGCCTTTATCCGATATCGGTGCTGATACTACTGCCACCTGGTTGATTCAACGTGCTGTCAATATAGTTTATGGTACTGTTACTCCAATACTGATCTCCCGAAATCAGTTAATTCAACCGGAAGTGCAATTGCAGAACACCGGCCAGGCTGATTTGGATCTGGATACAAATTTGACCCGGTTGCAGGTTGCCGGACAAAGTTTGCGGGTTCAGAATTTTACAGTCATACCCGGAAATAGTATCCCGAATCTGCAGTTTAATCAGGTTACAATGACAGCGGCAGCCGGAATATATCCATATTCACTCCGCTTGGTTGGACATGAAAATTATTCAAGTTTTGACCGTACCATTATCCTGGGTGATTCACTACGTATTCAAACAGCAGCAAACACCCTTGTGCAGGGTTTGATAGTCAGTACTGATACCGTAACTCAAAATATGGATACAACCCTGACCCTGACCATTGGCAATTCCGGCCAGGCTTCAGTAATGATAGATACAATCCGGACAATTCCTTATGGATCTCCACTTTCGATTATGCCTGCGCTGCCGTTTACATTAAACGGAGGCGGATCGCAGAATTTTAATCTGCGGGTACAGATACCGGGTAGCGCTCCGGCCGGTAACACCACGATTTCTGCACAGGTCTACGGGTATGACATCAATAGCAACCAGCGGGTACAGGATGTGTCCGGGGCTGTAACGGACAACTGGTTCGTTCTCACCCAACCGAATGTGATGGTTGATTCGATCTACTCACTACCGTATGTGGTTCAGGGTCAAAGTGATATTCTGGTTTATATCAGAATGGTTAATAGTGGGCAGGCTGCCGTACAAGTTAACTCACTGAATCTGACCAGTAAAATTGGTCTATATACCCAGCGCCAGCCATTGTTACCTTTTATTCTTAATGGTAATAGTACGAGAATCCTGGTGGATACAATCAACGTGGCCAATAATACAGCGGTAGGGTATGATACTTTAAGGGCTCATGCTGTTTATACAAACCAGCTTTCCGGCGCCAGTGGTGAATTCACCAGCAGCGCTCAATGGATCTGGCAGGTGCAATCGTTATCTAATCTGGAAATTGCGTCCGTTATCACAGCTCAGCAGCAAGTCAGTCGTGGTCAGAATAACATTCCAGTCTCAGTAACTTTACGAAATCTAGGGGGTACATCAATCCGTGTAGATAGTGTGTTGTTGATGTTCACCAATGGTGTTGCCAATTATACCTTCGGTCAACCATTGCCAGCATTGCCTATGGTGCTAAATGCCGGCATTTCTCAGAGTTTTACTATTCAGGTCTCTGTTCAGCCCACCGCAATACTGGATATTGAGACAATTGATGCCCGTATGCAGGCATTGGAAATATCATCCGGCCAGATCATTCTCTTAAGCGGAGCCGTGACCACAGACAGTTGGACTGTACAATCACGACCAGCCGTGGTCCTGCAAGCAACTTCGATTACTCCTGGTGTGGCCAGTACCGGTCAAACCGGCCTGACGGCCAGTTTAACTATCGTCAATCAAAGTGGTGCCACCGCACGTCTGGATAGTGTCGATCTGAATATGATGAGAGGTGCGGCGAATGCTGATAGTAACTTTGTAATGATCCGGCGATCCACGCCCTCTTTACCCTTATTACTCACTGCCGGACAAAGCACCGTAATCGACTATAATGTTTCAGTATCTTCGGCGGCAGCAATTGGTAATTATTTTGTTGATGGCTTTATTACCTACAGTGATGTTAATGACCTTCAGCCATTTAATATCGCCACAGCTGTCAGCAGGGATACTCTGTATATTCAGGATATAGCCACTTTAAATATATTAAGTTTTAATATTAATCCGGATACAGTCAGCTGGAACCAGGACAGCGTACTGGCGGTTATTCAATTCCGGAATGGTGGTATTTCGCCGGCCAGGATACAGAATATCTCCATGAATTTTAACACTGCAGATTCCCGATTCCAGCGTTACATATTAGATAATCGTTCAACACCGTTCATACTCGCTGGAAACAGTTCCGACACCATCCGTTTTTACATAATTGTTGCCAATGGTATTCTTGGTGATGTATTGGCTACCGTTTCGGTCTCTGGTATAGATGTAAATTCCCAGGTTCCGATTTCAGCTAGTGCCCAGCATAATATTTTCTTGCAGACTCCGGCGGATCCTCTCTGGCTTAACATCCAACCGGCGGGATTCGGTGTCGATACAACTGTTCAACTTATTGCCCGTTTTTATAACAATGGTCAGGCTGGAATTGATCTAGATTCAGCCCGCACTACTTTAAATATTAACGGAACGGTCTATTCTATTTCTCTGGCCAGTTCTTCTGATCAAACTTTGAACGGACTTGATAGTACTTCGCTTATTTTCAGTAAAACTCTGATAACCGGTGTCCCGGCCGGTGATTATCCGGTTACGATTACCTTAACCGGGTCAAGCAATGGTAGTTCATATATACAGCAGATCGAGGCGGGACAGATAACGGTCGGTGGACAGATTATTTTTGGCCCGGCACGGGTTTCACCCGGGTATGTTTTGCAGGGCCAGCAAAATGTCTCGGTGATCATGCAAGTTGAAAATAATGGAGCTCCGATACCTATCGATTCACTTGGTACTACATTGATTTTTAAAGATGAAGCACAAAATGAATTACTCGTATCCACCCTTACCAGAGCGGATTCTCTTACAGTTTTACAGACTATACCCAATAATGAATTGCGTTTCCTGTTTGATGTTCCACAGGACTTTCCGCTTGGTCGGATCAATGTCTTTGGTCAACTTAGTCTGAATAGTGGAAATATAATTAAAAAATCCTTGCAGCCGATAACCAGTTTCAGAGTATTGATAGGCGCCAGAGTTTCGTATATGAGCAATTCCTTGACTCCGACCAATGTAGTTCCCAGACAGAATGTTCCATTCACTATTAGCTTGTACGATTCCGGCACGGCCCCCCTATCAATAGTCAAGGAGCTTTCCTATCTTGAATTTGGATTTTCTGCGCCGCTGCGTACTTATCCTTCAGCGAATTTTGTTCTGTTACCTCAGGATTCCAGTTGGATCGAATTTCAACCCATGGTGATTCCGGCGGGTGAGCTGGTTAATAGTGACTATTCTGTGACCCTGCGTATTGTGGGAGTTCAAATCAGTGGCGATACGCTACGTGAAACAGAAAGCCTGAATACAATCCGTATCCTCAGGCCGGCAACCATCACTATCACAAGTTTCAATCTGGTGCCGGCTATTGTCCGTCAAGGTCAGGATAATATTCAGGTGTCTTATACCCTGCAGAATAGCGGTAATTCTAACGCAGAAATTAAAAATATCTTACCATATTTTCGTAAGACCAGTGATAGTCAGGATGTATCTGCCAATTGGATTTCATCTGCGTTGAGCCCAACTTTACCGGATATCCTGCCAGTCGGTAATAGCAGACCTTATTCCGCTGGATTCACACTGAATGCCCAGGCTGATACGGGGGTAATCATTATGCAACCGGATGTCTGGTATAGCGATCTACGCACACCAACTCTGGTTGATACTTTTAAGTTTACAGGTACTCCCGATACCGTTCTGGTGGTAGTACCCGCTGCTCTGAAAATTGATAGTCTGATCCTGGTCGAAGATATCCTTGCTCCTAATAAACCAAACGTCAATGTAAATCGTCCTTTTAATCTGCAATTATTCATAACCAATAGTGGCTCCGACACAGCCAAAAGCGTGACTTTTGATATACTCCGCAACAATAATTTACTCGATCGGATTGTTTTAACAGATAATATATCGCCTACTTCTCAATATATGTATACCTACCGGGATAGTATTCCGACTCCGGGTGATTACACTTATCTGGCCAGAATTATTTCAGCAATTGATGCCACCACTGGTCAACCGATTAGTATAGGACAACCGGATCATAATACCGCGCAGATTCATGCTGACCTGCCCGCAGTGCTGACCTTGAGCAGTATTGTCACCACGTTGAGCGGGGATACAAATTCAACCGTGGCGGTTGGTCAACGATTCTATGTGCGATTGAATGTCACCAGTAGCGGTACCGCACCATTTACCTCCGGATTATTACGCTTGAACGTTCCTACTAATTACCAGATCTTATCCGGTATCGACACCTCCTATACCTTCACCAATCGGTCGGTTACCTGGTTGGTGCAATCGCTGGCACAGACGTCAGGCATTAATGATACCCTGGTTATATCGCAGTTGGCGAACTCTATTGACCAAAACACAGGTCAAAATGCAGTGATTAACTCTTTTGCTAACCAGTTATTGGTGAATTCAATTCAGACATCAATTGTCATTAATTCTATACAGTTTACCAGTCCCTTGGCGAATGATAGTTTAATTGTTTCAACCGATCAGGATTCAATCCGTATAGATGCCCGGATTACTTTTCACCCCTTGCTCGACCTTAACCGTCAGGTAAAACTGCAATTACCGGTAGGAGAGGGTTATACTACGCAGGACACTAGTTTAACTCGTCAACTCCTGAACGTCCAGCAGAGTATTTATGATTTATCCTGGTATATCCGGGCTCCGAAAGATGCCAGTGACTGGTCATCAGTTATCCTCTCTGCATCAAGCAATTATAATGCTGACGCGAATTTGACACCGGTAATTACGAATGCGGCCTTGACTATTCAAACCGTAACCAAGGCCAATATTGTATTCACTGCAGCTATTGTAGAACCGCTCGGTGCGCTGGATGGAACTGTTTCTGAAGGTCAGCGCTTCAGGATTCGGGCTGATATCAGTCGAACTGGAACGGCAAATATTGTTCCCGGCAGTCAGGGTCTGATTACCATACAGCCCAATGACAGTCTTTTTAGCCTTTGCAGCAGTTGTGCCGACAATAATGCTCAAAAAACCTATACTGTTGGTGATACGGTCAGTTGGCAGATCGATGCCAATATCACTTCAATTAATAAGAATGTTGCGTCACCTTTCAGTGAAATCCTGTCCAAACTTGGAACCACCGGTTCCAGAAGTGCTTATGACCAGCAGAATAGTGTAGCAGCCGCGGAACAGAAGAGATTGCTGAACGAACTCTCGGCAGCATTGAAACAACAGGATCAAGCAGCTGGGGCTGGTTCAATCGTCATCAGACTTGATACGACCCCGCTGGATGAAAATACAATGCGTCCAGCCAATGCCTCGTTACGGGAAATTTCGCTGGCGGTTTCCACTGAAAAAACCGGGGTGATAAGCATCCTCGGCGGCAGCCGTCAGGATACCGTATCGGCTGGGCAGACTTTTAGGTACACCCGCTATTTCGATTTCAGTGAAAATGTAAACAATATGCGTGCTTCATTGTTATTACCCACGGGACTCAGTGTTACCAATCCGGTGCAAAATATTCCGGATACTAAGTTACTGACCTGGGATATTACGGTTGCGGACACTTTTCGCAGTGCGGGTCAGATTGGTTTCAGTCTGCTGGCCTTTGCAACAGATAATAACAGTGGAACATTGGTAAACAGCCAGGAGGTTAATGATGCTATTCTGGTGCAGCCGTTCGCCCGGGTCATGTTAACGGCCGGAATTATTTCACCGGCAACCGCCCAGAATGGTCTGGTTTCAGTGGGCCAGATTATTGAATTCAGGACCAGTGTAAAAATGGACACGACTGTTAGTGTTACTGGAATGGCTGATGTAACCGGCTCATGCCAGGTAAAGATCTCGCTGCCAGATAGATTTACTTTA
>CAYSHN010000066.1:0-11297 GCA_964430815.1 uncultured Calditrichota bacterium
ATAATTAGCTTTAAGGGAGGAATTCATACTGTTATTTGGTTTCCTTTGATTTACAGTCAAAGCATATAGTGGTGGTTGGGACCGCTTCCAGTCTTTCTTTACTTATTGCTTTTTGACAGGAACGGCAAATTCCGAAACTCCCGTCTTCAATCCGTTGATAAGCGGCTTCGATTTGTTTCAGGTATTTTTCATCCCGGGAAGCAAATAAGAATGCTTTCTCCCGTTCCATGGCATCGGTACCCTGATCAGCCATATGAAACGAATAGGCAGAGTGATCTCCGGAGGCTTCCTGGGTCGTCGAATTCATCACCACATCCTTGAGGTATTGTATATTCTTCAATAATTCCTGTTCTTTCTTTTGAAGAATATCCTTAAAAAACTGGATATCCTGTTCCGTCATCTAGATTCCTCCTGACTATTTGCTAGTCTTTTTAATACCGAGAGTAAACGTGTCACTGCTAATGGATATTTCCTTATTAATCAGTCCGTCTACTCTTTTCTTTAAAATAGTACGCGTCAATGTTTCACTTTTAATATACTCGGTTTTAGAGTTAACTGCACGCCGAATGGGCTCCGCTGATGTCTCGATGAAAATATCGATTCGATCGGTTACGGCGAATCCCGATTCTTTGCGCAGGTTCTGGATGCGATTAATCAACTCACGGGCGATTCCTTCATCGATTAATTCCGCAGTCAATTCCAGATCTATGGCCACGGTAATCTCACCATCTGTATATGCTGCCAACCCAGGGCGGGGTTGTGTATGGATTTCAACATCACTCAACTGGATTTTCATTTCCTGCCCTTCGATCACTACGCGTTCGTGCCCGTTTATTTCAAAATTTTTTATTTGTTCCGGTGTCAAGGCCTGTAGTATCGGTGCTACTTTGCCGATTATTTTTCCCAATTTGGGGCCCAGTAATTTAAAATTAGGCTTTACGCTCTTCAACACCAACGCTTCGGCTGAATCAACCAACTCCATACCCTTTACATTCAGTTCGTCACAAATGATATTTTGCATCTTTCCCAGGGCGGTGCGTTCGGTCTGATTCTTCGCATAGATCAGAACGCGTTTTAGAGGTTGCCGTACCCTGATATTTTTATCATTGCGCAAAGCCAGGGCTAATGATACTACTTTCTGTGCCGATGCCATTTTCCCTTCAAGTTCCGGATTACAATGCTTTTGTTGTTCAGCAGATACTATGGGATAATCACATAAATGTACACTTTCCCGGTCAGTTTTCCTTTTCAGATTGGTATAAATGTCTTCGGCCAGGAAGGGTATATATGGAGCGATCAACTGAGCGATCGTTAGTAAAATTTCATGCAAAGTCTGGTAGGCTGCCAATTTGTCTTTAGAGTCACCACTTTTCCAGTAGCGTCTCCGGTTCCTGCGGATATACCAATTCGACACGTCATCAATTACGTAATCGCTGATCATCCTGGCCACACGGGTCAATTCATATTCGTCCATTAATTGATTGGACTGATTAACCAGTGTATAGAGACGTGAAAGTATCCATTGATCTATTTCCGGTCTTTGCTCGAGTGGAAGATTGGGTTCCTGACCCTGGTAGCTATCGATATTGGCATAGAGCACAAAGAAGGAATAGGTATTGATCAAGGTATTCATAAATTTGCGCAGGACTTCTTTAATACCCTCTTCATCAAATCTTTTTGGCGTCCAGGGTGGACTCACGGTCATTAGATACCAGCGTAATGTATCAGCACCATATTTGGAGATAATATCTTCGGGAATAACCACGTTACCCTTGGACTTGGACATTTTTTGACCTTCTTTGTCCAGGATCAACTCATTCACTACGATATTTTTATATGCCGGCTCATCGAAAAGCAGGGTTGAAATTGCCAGTAAAGAGTAGAACCACCCACGTGTCTGATCGATGCCCTCACAAATGAAATCGGCTGGAAAATTCTTTTTAAATTTCTCTTCGTTTTCATAGGGATAGTGGAACTGCGCATATGGCATACTGCCGGAATCAAACCAGCAATCTATGACCTCGGGTACACGGTGCATGGTATGGCCGCACTGTTCGCAGATCAGGGTGATAGAATCAACTGCTGGTTTATGCAAATCTAACGGTTGTGGAATATGACTACCTCTCTGTTTTAATTCAGCGATACTGCCGATAACATGCGTTGCGGAACAATTCTCACAAACCCAAATATTCAGGGGGGTTCCCCAGTAGCGATCACGTGATAGCGACCAATCAATATTATTTTTTAACCATTCCCCGAACCGGCCACTGCCGACTTCGGCCGGATACCATCTAATTTTATTATTATTTTTGATTAGATCGTCTTTATGACGAGATGTGCGTATAAACCAGGATTCCCGGGCATAATAAAGCAGTGGAGTTTGGCAGCGCCAGCAATGCGGGTAACTGTGTTCAATTTTTACTTTCTTTATTAATTTGCCCTGCTGCTTCAGATCTGCGATGATTTGTTCATCAGCATCTTTAACAAACTGGCCCCGGTAAGGGGTCACAGTATCTTCAAACTTTCCACTGGCGTTCACCGGGCGTAAAAGCGGCAGATCATATTTTTGGCTGGCCTGATAATCATCTTCACCAAACGCAGGTGCAATATGAACGATGCCGGTACCATCGGCAGTTGTAACAAAATCACCACTGATAACATAAAATGCTTTTTTATCAACAGGTACAAAATCGAATAATCGTTCGTATTCTATATTTTCCAGATCCCGGCCTGGCATACTACGTTTAATTTTATAAGTACCATCCTGAAACAGATCTCCGACCCGTTCCCGGGCCATAATATACGTGGCGTTTTCATTTTCTAATTCAACATATTCCACCGCAGCATTTACAGCCAGGGCCACATTAGAAATTAGGGTCCAGGGTGTTGTGGTCCAAACCAGGAAGTAAGTATTATCTGAATTTTTCTTTTTCAAACGTACATAGATCGACGGATCTTTTACATCTTTATAGCCCTGTGATACTTCATGGCTGGAGATAGGCGTTTCACAACGCGGACAGTAAGGAAGAATCTTAAAACCCTGGTACAGTAAATCTTTTTTCCAGATTTCTTTTAATATCCACCAGACACTTTCAATATATTCATTAGTAAAGGTGATGTAAGGATTTTTCAGATCCAGCCAATAACCGATGCGTTCAGTTAGCGAATCCCATTCTTTTTTGTAATGAAACACACTTTCTTTACATTTGGCATTAAAAATCGCCACGCCTAATTTTTCGATACCGTCTTTGCCGTTAATCTTTAGTTCCTTTTCAACTTCTATCTCAACCGGTAGTCCATGGGTATCCCAGCCGGCCTTCCGTTCTACAAAAAATCCCTTCATGGTTTTGTAGCGGCATACGACATCTTTTACTGTTCGCGACATGATATGGTGAATCCCAGGGCGACCGTTTGCCGTGGGCGGGCCTTCGTAGAAAACGAAAGCTGCCGATTCAGATCTGGCCATTAAACTTTTATGGAAGATCTGCTGTTTTTTCCAGAATTCAAGGATTTTTTCCTCGCAATCAGCAATATTTAATTCAGTCGATACTTCTCGGAACATTCCGTACTCCGGTATATGAATATCTTGATTTATAGCGATTCAACCACCAGCCGCATCAACATGGTCAGTTTTGGTTCGGCCTGATTAGCAGTTTTAATGATCTCAGCAATGTCGACCGGTTTTAAAGTCTCCGGAAAACATTCATCGGTAATAACCGAGATACCTAAAACTTGCAGACCTGAATGTACGGCAACTATAGTTTCAGGTACAGTAGACATACCGACGGCATCCGCACCTATAAAACGCAAATAACGGTATTCCGCCCGGGTCTCCAGATTGGGACCGCTGACGGCGGCAAATACACCGTGTTGAATTTTTATTTTATTTTCCTTCGCAATTTTATCTACCAGCCCGATTAATTTTTTGGAATACGGTTCAGACATATCTGGAAATCGGGGCCCGAATTCATCGAGATTGGGGCCGATCAGAGGATTGTCACCAAGCAAATTAATATGATCCTCAATCACCATCAGATCACCACGCCGGAACTGTGGATTTATTCCGCCACTGGCATTGGAGATAAGTAGCGTATGAATGCCGAGTTTTTTCATTATCCGTACCGGAAAAGTAATTTGCTGCATGGAATAGCCTTCATAGTAATGAAATCTTCCCTGCATGGCTATAATCGTTTTCCGGCCTAATACACCAGAAATCAATTTACCGGCATGTGTTTCAACTGTGGAAACCGGGAAATTGGGTATCTCCTGATATGAAAGTGTACTTTTTACATCAATCTCTTTTACCAGGCCACCAAGTCCGGTGCCCAGAATAATCCCGATTTCGGGAATCATTCCGGTTTTGTCTTTAAGAAATCCTGTTGTTTCAATAATCTGTTTTGAATATCCCGTCATCATCAAACCTGGTCACTGCCTATTTCTTCTGCTGATCAAGTTCTTTCATCATCTCTTCTTTTTGTTTTTTCTCTTCGTCCAGAAGTTTTTGTTCTTTTAATAACTGTTCACGTAATTCTTCGTGGGCGGATGCTAATCTTTCCTGTCTGATCTTTTCGATTGCGTCCTCCCGTTCACTGCGGTTACCTAAAAGACCCATGGTGATACCACCAGCCACTCCCAGAGCGGCCATTGAATAACCAATTGGCACATCGCTTTGTGAAGCGATAATGACACCCACTCCGAAACCCACAGCTGCCCCCAGAGCCACGCCGGCAAAACTATAACCGACTGTTTTTCCAATCCCTTTAGCATCACGGATCTGTTGTTCGGTAATGACATTTCCTTCCAGATCATATACCTGCATGGACTGCTGTAAAGAGTGGATTTTTTCAACCGGCAGAGTTTCAAGAGAATGTGTGGCCGCATCAACGTATTTTAAAAGTGAATCCTCTTTCGCAATAATAACCCCCTCATATTCTTTTCCGTCCTTTAACTGGATCTGCACAGATTCACCTAACTTTGGTTTTTCCATATTGATCAGCCGGTTTCCACTGCAACAAATTTGCATGCTGACAAAAAAGAATAGAAAAATACTCATGATTGTTTTAGCCATATTGTACTCCTCAAGATTTTTCATCGGTTATATTTAGATCTTCGCCTAAAAGGTCCTTTAATAAATCCGATTGTCTTTTGGATGACAGACTGGTTTTGTTCTCTTCCGGGCTGGCCGAAGGTCTGGTTTGTTCAACTTTCACTGTCGCTTTTCCACTTTCAGGCGTTGATTCAACCGGTTTAACAGGAATTTGATCTTTTTGTGGGGCGAATACTTTTTTGCTACGGTCTCGTAATTTACTCATATCCAGATCATCTAAATCTAAAACTTCCATTAATTCTAACTGGGAATTCAAAACGTGCCGCAAACGGGCAATCAGGGATTGTTTCTGAGTTCGTAAGGTACTAAGCTCTTCCTGCAGTGATTGTTTTTCCCGTTTAGCGTTTTCCAGTATTTTGGCAGCGTTTAATTCGGCTTCACGTAATATCAGATCAGCTTCCTTTTTGGAATTTTCCCTGGATTTAGAGGAAGTCTCCTGAACATTCATTAAGGTTTGCTTCAGGGTCTTTTCAACCTCTTTGTAATTCTTTAATTCTGTTTCCAGCTCAATTAATTTCCGTTCATGCTCTTTATTCGTGTTCAGCATTTTTTCCAGTTCAGTTCCAATCATTTCCAGATAGGAGTGCACTTCAACCGGATCATAACCCCGCATCGTCTTTTTAAATTCTTGCTTACTTATGTCTAAAGGGGTCAGTTTCACAATCCCTCCATTTATTATGCAGGACTTCGTCCTGACTCCATTATTTGGGAAAATTATTTTAAATTATAAAAATAAAAATTGCACTTTTTAGTGCATTTCTTATTTCATTACAGATATTCAATTTACTATATAATCCCTATAAAAGCAATAAAGCCCGACCTCGCTATTCAGCGCTTTTTAGGCTTATACCATACCACTACAAGCATTTTCAATTCAACCGTTTACAGTAGGGTCAATTGCTTTAACCAGGTCTACTGGCAGGCTGGCTATCATGATTTATCCGGTTCACGGGGGGGGTTGTTGAAAGCCGATATTCTTCTGTTTTTCTTCTAATCCCTGTAATTTTATTTCACCAAATTGTTCTTCGTATTTACGGATATTATCCTGCAAGGCCAACAAGAAAGATTTGGCATGCTGGGGTGCTTTAATAATCCGACTATACACTTTTGCTTTTGGTTTTCCTGGTAATACCCTGGCAAAATCAAAAATAAATTCTGCGGGAGAATGGGTAATCAAAACCAGGTTGGAATATATGCCCTCTGCTTCGGATTCACCTAATTCAATATTGATTTGCTGAGCAGGTCCCTGGGTTAACTTATTCATACTTAAATCTCCGCCTTTGTTGTTTAACATTTCTAAATTTAATAAATTGCCAACTAATTATTAAATATTAACTAAATCCGATTGAATTTTATACCTATTCCGGGCAACAAACTTTGTGGATTCATTCAGCTGCCGGGTGGTTTCATGAGCTGAAATCAATATACGGTATTCTGCAGATAAAATGGATATTAATCCGTTATGGTAAAGATACCACAATCCAAAATCGATGAAATTCAGAGTTCGGCCAACCTGGTCAGTTATATTTCACGCTATGTTAATCTCAAACAATCAGGAAAAAACTTTAAAGGATTATGCCCTTTTCACAAAGAAAAAACTCCTTCTTTTATTGTGAGCCCGGAAAAACAAATATATCATTGTTTTGGCTGCGGCAAAGGGGGAAATGTAATCGGGTTTCTGATGGAGATGGAAAAGATTTCCTATATTGAAGCGATCAGGCGAGTAGCCGCAGATGCAGGAATTAAGTTGGTCTACGACCAAAGCGATAAACAACGGGCCGAAGAGTCTGAATTTGATCCATTGTATTATGCCAACCGCTTAGCCAAAGATTTCTTCATCCAGGCATTGCAGCATAAAAACAGCAAGCAAGCACGGGAATACCTGGAGAAACGGAAATTAAATAATGAAACGATCAAAAAATATGAAATCGGGCATAGCTATAATAAGTGGGATAGTTTAGCTACGGCACCTGAATTAAAAGATGTATCCAGGGAAATTCTGGACGAATTGGGTCTGATTCAGAACAAAGAGAATAACAGCGGTTATTTCGATAAATTCAGAAACCGTATTATGTTTCCTTTCCATAATCTGGCCGGGCGTATTGTAGGATTTGGCGGTCGTCGCCTGATCGAGACTGATCAGCCGAAATATCTTAATTCACCTGAATCACGCATTTACAAGAAAGGACAGATCCTGTATGGTCTTCATCAAGCCTATACTGCCATTCGTGAAAATAAATTTGCCATCCTGGTGGAAGGATATTTCGACTTGCTGCGACTGGTAGATTCAGGAATTTTAAATGTCGTAGCGTCCAGCGGAACTGCCTTCACTGAAGATCAGGGGCGTTTACTCCGGCGATACACCAACTCGGTCATTATTTCCTATGACAGTGATGAAGCAGGTATTATGGCTGCTTTACGTAATAGTCAAATTCTGGAAGCTCTAGATTTTAATACGTCAATTATTCAAATCCCGGTACCCTATGATCCGGATACCTTTATCCTGGAAAAAGGGAATGCGGGCTATGTCGATTTATTGCGCAAACGTATTTCACCACTGGAATTGCAAATACAACGTTTTTTTCAGCAATCACCTCGTCCCACTATGGATGAAAAAACCCAATTTGTTAATACCGTTCTGGAAAGTATCAAGAATGTCCGTGATGAGATCAAGATCGGTATGTACCTGCATCAAATTGCTCAAACACTGGAAATTACCGAATCATTCGTTATATCACGCTTCAGCCGTTTACATAAGCAGGGAGCTACGGTCGACCAGTTCGCCGGCAAGCCAGCACCTGCTAAACCGGTTTCCCGGTCGTTGCGCGGCAGATGGCGTGCCGAAGAAGGTATTTTATCGGTCCTGCTGTTGAATGACGCTCAGCAGACCAAACAGATCTTCGATCAATTAAGTGTTTCTGATTTTGAAAATGAATCGCTGCGCCGCTTATTTGCAATATTCTCAGAAAACTGGGATGAACTGGGACGAGTTTCCATTCATGATCTCACCTCTAAATTAAACGACGAAGAAAATAATCTGGTAACAGCACTGCTGCTTCATGAAACTCAGGATTTACAAAAATTCACGGCCGATTGTATCTACCAAATCAAAAAATGGACATTGGATCAGCGTTACAATGAGATAAAACGACTGATGCACAGTGAATCAACTGCGGACAAAGATTCGGCCTTACCCTACATTAAAGAATTGAATGCTATCAGAAAAAAATTATCTGAAATAAACGAAGAGCATAATAAGTATCTTAAAATTAATTTATGACAATTCGTCAACCAGTCAACTGTTCCGGAAATAGAACACTTGTATTACAGCTAAACCAATAAAATGTAGTTTTGATAATGATGGGGTGATATGCGTATAAGTGGCTTTTC
Source organism: uncultured Calditrichota bacterium (assembly GCA_964430815.1). Classification (GTDB taxonomy): domain Bacteria; phylum Calditrichota; class Calditrichia; order JAJRVZ01; family JAJRVZ01; genus CAVZSQ01. The sequence continues at coordinate 8,498 of CAYSHN010000066.1, forward strand.
TTTTGTCAGAAACGGTGTTAAATTGGGTTATCCGGTTAAGGAATCCATTTTATCAATCCTGCCTATTTGTGATGAATTTATTATTTCCGTGGGTAAAGGCGAAGACGACACTCCGGAGCAGATCGCTTCTATTGGCGATCCGAAAATAAAAATAATCGATACAGTCTGGGATCCAGCCATGTTTGTGCACGGCGCTATTAATGCCTATCAAACTAACATTGCCCTAAAGCAATGTAGTGGTGATTGGTGCTTTTATGTTCAGGCAGATGAAGTTGTACATGAAAAATACCTGCCCACCATCAAGGCCAAATGTCTGGAATATCTCCCCATTATGGAGGTGGAAGGTTTGTTATTTGATTATATTCATTTCTGGGGTAGTTTTAATACCTATCACCAGGCCCGTAACTGGTACCGGGCCGAGGTGAGAATCATTCGTAATCATCTGAGCATCGAATCTTTTCAATCAGCCCAGGGATTCCGGCGGCAGGGCCAGAAAATACGGGTAGCCAGGGCTGAGGCAGCGATTTATCATTATGGCTGGGTTCGTCCTGCGGAAACGATGCGCAAGAAAAAAATTGCTCTTGATTCCCTGCATCATGATCCTGAATGGGTTAAAAAAAACAATCCACAACCCGAACAACCATTTGATTACGGTACTTTGAAGCATCTGGCTAAATTTAAAGATACACACCCGGCGGTAATGGCAGATTTTATTTCACGGACGGCGGCACTGGTTAAAATTAATCCCTACAGTAAAACCCGGCATGAACATGATAAATTAAGCGTACGCCTCCTTTCCTGGATCGAACGCAATTTACTGCATCATCGTTTTGGCGAGTGGAAAAATTACATTTTGCTAGATACTGGAAAACTGCATCGTACAAAAGCAAAGGAGACCTAAGGTGAACTCGTCGGTAGATATCTTGGTAATCGATGATAACGAATTACAACTCAATTATTTGGCCGACTTGCTGAACAGTTACGGTTACAGAACTCATATTCTGCAGGAGGGTGCACAGGCCATTGAGGTGATCGCCAAAATTCAACCAAAATTAATTATTTTGGATATCATGATGCCCGGAATCGACGGATTTACTATCTTAAAGAAAATACGGGATGATCAGAATATTAAATCAATTCCGGTTATAATCTATACCGGCAAAGCATACCAGGTTGATAAAAAGAAAGCCTTATTCCTGGGTGCAAATTCATTTCTGGCCAAACCAGTTAAAGGTGCGGTAATAATTGAAGAAGTGAAAAAATTTCTCTGAGGTGGCGAATGGCCTATGTTAAATTTTGGGGAGTGCGTGGCTCAATCCCTACTCCTGGTCCTGCTACCCTTCGTTATGGAGGTAATACACCCTGCCTCGAGCTTGCGTATGCCAAGGATAAATTCTTCATTCTGGATGCTGGTTCGGGTATCCGTGCATTTGGACAGTACTTGCTTCAATTAAAAAAACCGATCCACTCGCACATATTTATCAGTCACATGCATTGGGATCATATCCAGGGCTTTCCCTTTTTTGTTCCGGCTTTTATTCCCGGCAATACCTTTATTTTTCATGGTGCGCCGGAAGCCGATATGAAACTGGAAGATATTCTGTCTGATCAGATGAATCCCATTAATTTCCCTATTCAGTTTAATGAATTGCGCTCTCATTTTGAATACCAGGAATTGTATGAAGGTTCTTATGAATTCGAAGGCATCAAAGTCGATACTATTTATTTAAACCATCCTGGAAATGCTCTTGGATACAAATTTCAGGTCAACCATAAATCAGTAGCGTATGTAAGCGATAATGAGCCATATCCTTTCTATCCGGCCAGTGCTGCCGCCAGTAATAGTCCAAGCGAAGTTCAGTTTATTGAAGATGGGAATCAGCGGATTATTAATTTTTGTAAACAGGCGGATATACTGATCCACGATGCCCAGTATACACCGGAAGAATATAAATCCAAGTATCAATGGGGTCATTCCCCGTACGATTACACCGTGCGGATAGCGTTACAGGCAGGTGTGAAAATCCTTGTTCTATTTCATCACGATCCAACACATAATGATGAGTTTGTTGATGGGCTGGTAGAGGCAGCAAAAAAAATTTCATGGCAGGCCGGCAGTACAATGAAAATTATAGGTGCAGCGGAAGGAATGTCCCTATCCTTGGATTAATGCGCTTCAAACCAATTCGCACCAACTCCCACATCCACCTTTAATGGTATATTCAGTTTAAAGGCATGTTCCATCTTATTTTTAACCAGGGCTTTCATCGTTTCTATTTCTGGTTGCGGTACTTCAAAAACCAATTCATCATGTACCTGCAAAATCATCCTACTCGATAAATTCTGATCTAGCAGCGCTTGACGGATATCGATCATAGCTTTTTTGATAAGATCAGCGGCACTGCCCTGAATGGGAGTATTGATAGAAGTCCGTTCGGCGAATTCGCGTAATTGCCGGTTAGTACTCTTTATCTGCGGCATATAACGTATACGACCCATGATGGTTGTCACATAGCCCCGCGCACTGGCCGTGTCAATGGTTTGCCGCATGAATTCCTGAATACTGGGATAAGTGGCAAAATAATCGATTATAAATTTCTCGGCTTCATCGATCGATATACCGAGACGATTGGCCAGACCATATTTGCTCATACCATAAATGATGCCAAAATTAATCTCTTTTGCTTTACGGCGCTGGTCGGCATTAACCTCACTAATCGGAATTGAGAATATCTGAGCCGCGGTCGCAGCATGTATATCCTGGTCAGCTAAAAAACTTTTTTTCATATTTTTATCCCCG
>CAYSHN010000067.1:0-11247 GCA_964430815.1 uncultured Calditrichota bacterium
CAGAATAAAAGATATAAAACTGAATTTTAAAAAAAGTACCAAGGGTACTAAAAGAAAATTCAGGTTAAACCAGCCCCGCCATAAGTCAAGTTGATCTTCCAGGCGAGTCATCTCGATCTGTTCCTGAAAAAGATGGTAGATGAATTCAGATCTGATGACCTGTTCTTTGACCAGCCAGATTAACAATACGTTGAATCCTGCCAGGGCACCAAATATCTGCCAGTTATTTATTTTCCAAAAGGAACGGTCAATACCGTTGTCCATATTCCACCTTCTTTAGACCGGACTATAAACCAGGCTAAGATTACTTCTCCACCTCTGCCATACACTTTTAAAATATCCCTCTTGTATTAATAAACCGGCTGGCGTACCCGACTGTAGAATTCTACCTTTGTCCAGGACATATATGTAATCCACCCGGGTGATCATGGTTAAATTATGAGTACAGATTAAGACCAGATGGGTCCTGGCATACTCTTTAATTAAATGAAAAACTGTTTTCTCCATTTCCGCATCCAGGGCATTCAGGCCTTCGTCGATCATCAGTACATCGGGCTCAAACAGAAATGCACGGGCTAATCCCAGCATCTGCAATTCACCGCCCGATAAATGCCGCCCGTTTTCTCCAAGTAAAGTGAGCAGTCCGTGCTCAAATTTCCGTATATAATCATCAAAATTATATTTGGACATTAGAGCTGTAAATTCCTCCCTCCCCGCAATCCGGCGACCAAGCATTATATTCTCTGCCAGGGTGCCGTCGAAGACCTTTACTTGCTGGGGCACGATCCCAATTTTCTGCCGGTAAACCAGTAAATTAATCTCATCACTGGCCTGGTCACCTGTAATAATCTCTCCCGCAGATAACAGATATTTTCTTTGCAATATCTGCATCAGGGTGCTTTTCCCCGAACCGATTGGACCCCATAATGCAGTGATCTTTCCCCGCTGCAGATTAAAAGATACATCGTCAATGAGATGCTTATGAGGTGACCAGTTGAAGCCGGCATTTTTAATCTTAATCTTTTCGATAGCACTCCAGATCATGCTCCCTGTATCTTTTTCTTTTTCCATATGCAGTAAATCCAAAATCCGTTGAACAGCGATGGCAGTGATCTGCCAGGAGACCGAGCCTTCAATTAGCCGGTTCAGTGATGGTATAATACCTGCCACCAGTGAATAACAGGCCATCAATTGCCCCAGCCACAGCTCCTCCTTGATTACCCAGATTGATCCGGTTATCAGGAGCACCAGCATCATCATATTCCCCAATTGCTCGGCACCCAAAGCCAGTTTGGATCTAAGCAAACCAAGTAATTGCTGCTGTTTCTGGTAATGACTAAAGGACAGGCAATTTTTCTCACTAAAAAGACAGGCGGCATTAAAGTTGAGAATTTCGTCATAACCCTGAATTGTATTGATATAGGTTGATTGTACCTCGGAAAATGATTGCAGTACCGCATGTTGTTTATGGTTCAGATTCTTCATATTCAGCAGCAGAAACAGGGTATAGACCAGCATAGCCAGCAGCGTAATTAAAGCGATCTTAATTGAGAAGACAAAAATCAAGGCTAACGAAACGGCTAGGATCATCAGGTCAATTATGGTGATCCCAATAATCTGCACTACGCCCTGCTGTATCCTCATTATATCATTAAGGCGTGAGGTGATATCCCCGACCCGGTACATATCCAAAAACCGTCTGGGTAGTCGCAGCACATGGTTTATAAAATCAGAGTTCAGTCGTAGACCCAGCTTGGTGTTCAGGGAAATCAAAAAAAATTGCCGGAAATATCCCAGTAAACTTTTCAATGTGATCAAAAAGATCAACAAAATACCACTGATCGTGATCTTGCTTATATCAGCAGAAGGAATAAATACATCTATTATTTTTTGCATAAACACTGCCATAATCAGGCTTAAAACGGAATATACAATTCCCAGAAAAACAGATTGAGCAATCCATGATTTATAATGACCCAGATAGGGCCAAATCCATTCAAACCAAACCGGAGTTATCTGCTTAAAGACTGTGGTATGGGGTCTCAGCAGAATAATTGCTTGTTGCTGCCAAATCTTTATAAACTGAACCTGATTTAATTTATATAATCCTCGTGCCGGATCGCCCAGCAATATGCGTTTCGGATTGAGAGCATAGATAACTACATAATGCGTGGACTTTTCATCTCTGACCACATGCGCAATACAGGGCATTTTTTCCCGTAATAGATCTGTATATTCCCCTCGAACACCACTGGCATCAAAACCCAACCGGCGGGCCGCTTCAATCAAATCAAACATGGTGCTCCCCTCGCTACCCGTATAGCATATCTCTCTCATGCGGGCCATACTGCTGTCACCCCCATAGTAACGCAGAACGCTTAAAAGCGCTGCTGGTCCGCAGTCTGTTTGATCATGTTGTTTCACTACCGGGAAACGGCCATAACCTCCGGACTTAAAAATTTTAAAATACCTTCTGTTTATCCTCATGTTTAGCTACCGGTTAATCAACATTTAATTTAAGTTTAATCTCCAACATTTCTTGTCTGGCAAATATGCATTCTAAAAGCATGCCATAGTTTGGACCATCCACTGATAATTATATACAGGTGCGCACATAAATGTTCTTATCCAACAAACTGATATTATTAATGTTATAAACCCCATTTTATCACCATTTAATCGCTAACTAAAACGTTTATTTTGGACTAACTCTAAATGGTATCCAGGTTAATTCATTAACGCACAGTTGTTCAAATATGTACTATTATGGCGGGGAATAAATTAGTAATTTAACACGTCCTTATGATATAATCATTTAATTAACAATGTATCATTTTAGTCAACAAACATCCGTAAGGAGGATAAAATGTTACAGGAAGGTAATGCAGCCCCTGCTTTCGCTCTGCCTGACCAGAGCGGCAAAGTGCATAAACTGGCAGATTATAAAGGCAAATGGGTCGTGCTGTATTTTTACCCCAAGGATATGACCCCCGGGTGTACCACCGAAGCCTGTAATTTCCGTGATGATTATTCGGCCTTCACCCGGCAAAACGTAATTATTCTGGGCGTCAGTAAAGATAGCAGCAAACAACATGTAAAATTTATAAATAAATATACTCTACAGTTCCCGCTGCTCAGTGATGAACAGGATAAAGTCGCAGAAACATATGGCGTGTGGAAAGAAAAATCCATGTACGGTAAAACCTATATGGGTATCGCACGGACGACCTTTCTGATCAATCCCGAACAAAAAATTGCTAAAATCTATGCTAAAGTGAACGTCAATGAACATGCCCAAGAAATTCTCGACGACTTAAAAAAATTAGCCTAATTTTTAATTAGTCCGGGAGAGATTAGCCAATTGAATCCCCGGGCAAATTAAGCGATAGATTAAATTAACTCCGGCGACATACCTGCTGGAGTCGATTCAAATCACGATTTTTAACTTTCCACAATAATTGTTTGTATTTTTATCCCGCCGCGTAATATATTCCGGTAAATACGCGATTAACTGAACCTGAACGCTGTCAAACGGGGATTTAATTATTTCCCCGTCAATAATGTAGAATAAAGTCAAGACCATGGTTAAAAATAATTATCAAATTGATGTTACGGTTATGTATATTTAGCCAGTAATCCTTATACAATCCTTCATTAATAAAAATAATTTCTGAATGTGATTTGAATAAATTGCATCATGTGAACAGGCATGTAAACTCAGACGATAAATTCCAGATAATTAGAATTCATTATGAATTTAATTTATAGACAATGATCTAATCAGTTTCTACTTTATTATAGAAGCTTTGGGCGGAGATTTGTAAAAATGATACGAAAAAGTTTTGCACTTACCAATGCTGATAATGAAATAATCCGTGGTGATTTACGCTATCGCGAATCGGCCAAGAACTCTGCGACTATTATCCTCTGTCATGGATTTACCGGATTCAAAGACTGGGGCTTTTTCCCGCTACTGGCTGAAAATTTAACCGATACCGGATATGTGACCATCACTTTTAATTTCTCGCGTAACGGCATTGGTTCGGATTTGGATAATCTCACTGAACGTGACAAATTTGCTGAGAATACATATTCCCATGAATTACTTGATCTGGAATGTGTTATGTCTGCCATCAAAGCGGCAAAAATCGGTAAAGGTCTGATTGATCAACATAGATTGGGTTTATTCGGTCACTGCCGGGGTGGCGGGTTAGCAATCCTACAGGCCGCTCAGGATAAGAAGATTCAGACCGTCGTCACCTGGTCGGCGATATCTACTGTCGAGAGGTTTGACGCCGATCAGATTTTTAACTGGCAGAAAGATGGATTTATTGAAGTGGAATGTACCTGGACAAAGCAGAATATGCCCATTGCCAGGTCGCTTTTAAAAGATATACAGGAAAACAAAGACCAGCTGGATATCCTGCATGCTGCTGCCAAACTAAAAATACCCGTACTGATCATTCATGGTGATCATGATGATATCGTACCGGTCGAAGAAGCCCATAAAATCTATGCCAGCCTGAAAACCGAAACCAAAGATCTGGTCATTATCGAAGGCGCAAATCATATCCTGGGCACCAGTCATCCCCTGCACTCCAGAAATCTTTTTCTGGATACGGCTATCGATCTATCAGAAAATTGGTTTGATAAATATCTTAATATATAATTACCTTTATAGGCTAGCATATAACAAGTAATCCCGATTCTGACGGCAAGAAATATGAAAAAATCAAATAATAAAGTGTTGTACCGGCAAAAGGGAAGTTTTAAAGGATTTTTATTTATCTTTGGTTTAATCCTGATTGGCGTCTTTCTGCTTTATACCCAGCACCTGGTTAATGGCCTGGAGGAAAAATCCCGTGAATATTTACGCTTCAGAATCCGTATTTTTGAACAGAACATTAATAGTCCCTCTACTGATCAGGATTTCGGATTTTTCTTTACCGAGGTGATTCAGGGTACAGACTACCCCATCATATACACCGATACGCTGATGGTACCGCAATTCTGCAAAAACATGGGTCCCGCTTTGGATACCCTGCGTGTTTTGACACCGCAGGCCATCAATCTCATGTCCACTACGGTAAAAAGCATGGACCGGGAAAATCAGCCCATACCCATAACCTATCAGGGTCTCAAACTTGGCTATTACCACTATGGGGTTTCGCCGGTAATAGAAAAACTACGCTGGTTGCCATATATTGAAATTATCGCTTTTATGCTTTTCGTGCTGATTGGTTACATCGGTTTTTCACAGATAAAAAGTAGTGAACAGCGCAATATCTGGGTCGGTATGTCCAAAGAGACCGCCCATCAACTGGGCACTCCAATATCTTCAATTAATGGCTGGATAGAAATTCTCAAGGAAGATCCCGAAAAATTAGAGCAGATACTGCCGGAAATTGAGATTGATATCAAACGGCTTACCAAAATAGCCTCCCGTTTTTCGCAGATCGGTTCAATGCCTGCTGTAAAATTACGACCCATTATTCCCATTCTGCGGAATGCAGTGATTTATTACCGCAAGCGTTTACCCAAATTAAATAAGAAAGTATTTATCAAAGAAGACTTCACCTACGAAGCATCAATCAATATCAACAGTGAATTATTTGAATGGGTCATTGAAAATTTAATTAAAAATGCTCTGGATGCCATCGAAGGCCAGGATGGTGAAATAATCATTTCGGTCAGGCAGTCCCCTGACCACCGCTTTGTATATATCGATATTAAAGATAATGGCAAAGGTATCAATCCGCGCGACAAGCAGAATATTTTTAAACCTGGATTCAGCACCAAGACACGCGGCTGGGGGCTGGGTTTAAGTCTAGCTAAACGTATCGTCGAAGATTATCATAAAGGGAAACTTTTTATCAAGGAAACTCGTTTAGGGGAAGGGACTACTTTCAGAATCAGTTTTGAGAATGTTCAGTCCAGAGCAGAAAATAAGGAAGTTATTTAACGGAATTATTATTAACTTATTATACCTCGGTGCAGGAGTAAAGATTGCCAAGTAAGAGACAACAGGAATTCGAAAAATTAATCACCCCTCATCTTAATTCCCTCTACAGTACCGCCCTGCGTATGACGCATAACCAACATGATGCCGAAGATCTGGTACAGGATACCTTGTATAAAGCATTTCGCGCCTTTGATCAGTACCAGAAAAACACCAATTTCCGTGCCTGGACATTTCGCATTCTGGTCAATACTTATATAACCGCTTATCGTAAAGCAGTCCGGCAACCTCAAAAAGTAAGTTATGATGATCTCGAAGAGTTTTATTTATACAAAAAATTGGATGACAATGTCCAGTTGCAGGAAATGGCCAAGGAAGATTTTCTGGAGAATTTTTTTGAAGATGATGTAAAGACTGCCCTGGAAAATTTACCCTACCAGTTCCGTCTGGTGGTGCTGCTTTGTGACGTGGAAGGATTTTCTTATAACGAAATAGCCACCATTATCGGTGCACCTCTGGGTACCGTAATGTCGCGCTTATTCCGTGGCCGGAAATTGTTGCAGCAGCTACTATGGAACTATGCCCAAAAAAAAGGTTATCTGATGCCAGCTGAAAAAGAATAATAAAAATGACCTGGCCGGTTATTTATATTCAACTTCGTGGAATATTTCACAAATATTCTCCGTTAATCAGATCAGTACATTTAGTTTTAATGGGAAACTGGTGATTTAAAGTGATTGAACTATCTGTTGTAAAAAATTTATACCGTATCAACGATTGAGAAGAAAATAACTATTTTCTAGTAGGATCAGATTATGCCCAAGCCAAAGATGAAAACCAAATTTAATTGCAAAGACATCGAAAAAAAATTCCATTCCTACCTGGACGGGGAAATGAATAAAAACGATCTGCTGCTATTGGAACAACATCTTGATTATTGCCTGCCCTGCGATAAAAAAATAGAATTTGAAAAAAAACTTCGCGAGATCCTGAAATCAAAAGCCAGCGAAAAGAAATTACCTGATAAATTGCTCAAAGAATTAGAAAAAATAATCCACTCTGCCTAGTTGCTCAGTCCAGCACTTTGATCGAACGATTGACCATTATATTAGAGATATAATATTCACGTGTATATATTACCGCCCCGGCTTCTTTTGTCTGCAGTTGCATAGTAATCTTTTTAGGAAACCAGTAGTTATCCAGTTTCTCGGAAAAAACTTGGACAATAAAACCGCTCTGCACTTCGTTTTTTTCAACAATCTGTACCTGCCAGCCTGAACATAACCATTTATCACCCAGATAATTGAAGACCGGATAAATGAATATTTCCTGTCCCGATTCCAGATAGGTCAGACGCAATTTAAAACACAGGCCATTCTGTCCAAAATACAGGCATATGCGCATTTTCTGGGCCTGTTCCTGGGTTTCATATTTTATAAAGATGGTATCCTGCTGCACCGTTAAGTCATAACGAGCCGGCAAGTCTGCCAGGATTCCGCGACCATAAAATCTCTGCCAATCGAATACCAGACCTTTTAATTCCTGGTACAGTTCCAGTTGCAGTTTTTGAGCCAGTAAGACTTGCGTGGAATCCCCTCCCTGCGGGCCGATCAGAGGTCTTTGAATAAAGGACATTTTGTTGGGCCGGATCCAGATCAATTCCAACGGGTACTCATGAGCTGAGATAGAGCTATCTGTATTTCCCCGGTAATAATCAGAGGTGATCCACATCGAAAAATTTTGCAGACCGGATGATTCAATAGTATAATAATGTGTCCGGACGTTTTGAAAAAACCCGAGTGTGTCTAACTGTGCCGCTGCAGGTTGGCAAAGTAAGACAAACAACAAAAAAACCAATTTCCGGTTCTGCACTCCCCACCATTTATTTATGTTCATTGTCCCATCCTGAAAAAGTAATATTTTTATAGAATTTATTTAAGAGACTTCACTTCTTCCGGGATATTCCGGCAAATACTTACTCTCACTTTTATTTTCCTTCCTGAACCTTGATAAGATAAGAACGTTATCCTGTGGTGCTTATTATTTACCAGGCTTTAAATTAATTTTTTTTATAATTATATTAAAGCATTTAAAATATTAAAAATACAATTCAGGAGATCATGTATACACCGGCCATCGTGTTTCACGGAGAAAAACTGAGTATCATCGATCAGACCTTATTACCCCGTCGTCTGGATTATATTGAACTAAATTCCATTCAGCAGACCTGTGCGGCAATCAACAAATTGAAAATACGTGGCGCACCGGCTCTGGGTATCGTGGCGGCCTATAGTTTGTACCTGGCCGCGAAGACTGTGTCGACCACGCGCTATGATCTTTTTAAAAAACAGATGGATCGTTTTAGCGGACGACTTCTGGCTACCCGTCCAACCGCAGTAAATCTTAAGTATGCTATCGAACGGATTAGCCATGTCTATAACAATTATACTGGTAAAAGCATCCCCCAGATCAGAAGATTGTTATTGAACGAGGCGCGTGAAATTCATCGACAAGACCGTTTAGCCTGCCAGCAGATCGGTAAACATGGATTGCAACTTATTTCAAATCCATGTACTATCTTGACCCACTGCAATACAGGGAGTCTGGCCACCGGTGGTTGGGGCACCGCTTTGGGTGTCATTTACGCGGCTGTCGAAAAAGGTTATAAAATTCATGTATATGTTCCGGAAACGCGCCCGCTGGGCCAGGGTGCCCGTTTGACTTACTGGGAATTAATGCACAATAAAATACCTTGTACACTTATCGTCGATAGTTGCGTCGGTTTTTTACTACAACAGCACAAAGTGGATCTGGTATTATACGGAGCGGATCGCATTGCCAAGAATGGTGATGTGGCCAATAAAATCGGTTCCTATTCCATTGCCACATTAGCCCGGGCTCATAAAATTCCCTGCTATGCTGTGGCTCCCGCTTCCACTTTCGATTTGACCATCGCCACTGGTCAACATATCCCCATCGAAGAACGGGACGGAAAAGAAATTTTGCAATTTTATAATTATAATAATAACTTATTAAAGTTCATACGGCTATATAATCCGGCCTTTGATATCACGCCGGCCCGGTTACTAACCGGAATTATAACCGATAAAGGGATTATAAAACAACCCCTGGCTAGAGCGATCAGGAAATTATTTAAATCAAACTAGAGGAGTAAAAATGAAAAAATTCTATTTTCTAGGTTTATTAATAACATTATATCTGTCTTTTTCTATCACTTCCTGCCGGTCACCGCAGTTGGAGGGGGCTATTGTTCATTTTAATGCCGGTCGGGATGACCAGGCTTATAACCTTTTAATTGAAGCCACTCAAAAAGAACCAAACAATCCGGAAGCCTGGTATTATCTGGGTAGAATACAAGGTAAAAAAGGGATGATAACGGAGATGGTGGAATCTTTTACTAAATCCCTCAATATTAACAAAACCTTCCAGAATGAGATCGAACTCGAGAGGAATTCCTATTATGGTAAATTTTATAATGATGGGGTAGCTGCTTATAATACTTTTATCAAAATTGAAGACCGTAAGAGCGAAGCAGCGACCAAAGCCCTCAACGGAATTATCACCGATTTTAGCACGGCCAAACTGATCAAAAATGATTTTTCAGCTAACCGGCTTATCGCTGTAGCCTATCAAAATTTAGACGATCCAGTCAATGAATTAAAGTACCTGGAGGAAGCTGCTGCAATTGAACCGGATACCCTGATGGCTTGGTTGGGATTAGGTTACTACTATATGCAGCAAAAAGATTACAACAAAGCCGCTGAAAATTTTAAAAAAGGGCTGGCAATCGAACCGAACGATGTCGAAAGCTGGACTCTGTATGCTCAGAATCTTGATTTCGCCGATAGAAAAACTGAAGCCGTGACTGCCTATAAAACTGCCATCGAAAAAAATCCGCAAGAAAAAGCCATCCCCTTTAATCTGGGGCTCATTTTAAACAAAATGGCTAATGCCGTCGTCGATGATGATGCTAAAAAGAATGCACTCTATGATGAAGCTATCATTTATTTTAACAAAGCACATGAACTCGATCCTGAATTGAGAGATACTTATGACCTGCTCAGTGCCTTACTTTTGCAACGAGGCAGATACCCTGAAGCCGAAGCCCTGCTTAAAGAAGGTTTACAACGTTTCCCCGAATCTTCTTCGGTCTGGCAAAACTGGGCTTTCTTGCAAGCCCGCCTGGGCCATACCGTTGAAGCACAGAAAGCCTTGGAACGGTCGAAACAGTTAAAGGATTAATAGATCTTAAATTTCTTTATACAAATTTTTTTAAAAAGGCGTATTGAGGGTTTTTCCAAATACGCCTTTTTATTTTCTGATCTTACTTTTAAGATAATATGAGAGGGATTCTAATTCGATCGACATATTTTCATTTTTGACCAGTACACCCGGCGGTACTTTAAGACTGATCGGAGCAAAATTCAGGATGGCCTTGATATTCAATTGCACCAGGGTATTGACCACTGTCTGAGCAACCCGGGCCGGAACAGCGACGATGGCAATCTGAATATCTATCATTTTAAACTGGGTGTCCACTTCGGTAAAAGGCAAGATGGTGAGATCTTGTATATTTTTACCTATTTTTTCAGGGTCGTTATCAAACAATAATTTAATTATAAAACCCTGTTTTTTGAACTCCCCGTAATCAACCAGGGCTCGTCCAATATTACCGATGCCGACCAGAGCCACATTCCAGGCTTTGTCCAGTCCCAGGATGGCTCCGATATTACTTTTCAGATCGACGGTATTATAACCCAATCCCCTGCGGCCAAAAGAACCAAAAAAGGAAAGATCCTTTCTCACCTGTGCCGATGTTACGCCATCAATTTCAGCAATTTCATCCGATGACACCGTCTGAATTTTTTGTTCGATGAGCCGGTCCAGGGTACGGTAATATTGTGATAACCGGCTGATGGTTGCCGCTGATATTTTTTCCATCGTGTTCTTCCCAGACAGAAGGTTATCGCTTGAAAATGACCTGGCCTGGAAGACCAGGATCATTCTTCCTCTTCTTCAGCCGAAACAATTTTGGCTACATCGCTGAGTTTATCATTCCCGGCCAGTTTTATTAAATGAACTCCCTGGGTATTCCGTCCGGTTACGGAAATTTTGCCAATATGCTGCCGTATGACCACCCCTTTTTCCGTAATCAGGATGATATCCTCATTGTTAACCACATTTAAAACATTTACCACTTTTCCGGTCTTGGCGTTTATTTTCATTACGATAATACCTTTGCCACCCCTACTTTGCCGACGGTAATC
>CAYSHN010000068.1:0-6417 GCA_964430815.1 uncultured Calditrichota bacterium
TTCCGCTATTAAGAAAATTATTCGATTAACTACATAAAATACGAATCTGTTTAATTAGGAGAAAATGATGCAGGTCAAAGTTCTGTTAGACGAGAAAGAAATGCCGCGACAATGGTATAATCTGGCCGCAGATTTTAAACATCCCATGCAACCACCTCTCGGCCCGGACGGTAAACCTATCACACCGGATATGTTAGCTCCTGTTTTTCCCATGAATCTGATCGAGCAGGAAGTCAGTCAGAAAAGATGGATTGATATTCCCGAAGAAATTATAGAAATATTGTACCGCTGGCGCCCATCCCCTTTGCACCGGGCTATCTACCTGGAAAAAGCACTGGGCACTCCGGCAAAAATATATTATAAGAATGAGAGTTTATCACCTCCGGGAAGCCATAAACCGAATACAGCCGTGGCCCAGGCCTGGTACAATAAAAAATTTGGTATAAAAAAGATGACCACCGAAACCGGTGCGGGTCAATGGGGCAGCGCCCTGGCCTTCGCCTGCGCTATCCTGGGACTGGAATGTAAAGTATATATGGTACGGATCAGTTTTGACCAGAAACCGTTCAGAAAAATGATGATGCAAGTCTGGGGTGCCACCTGTATCGCCAGTCCGAGTGATACTACTCAGGCCGGGCGCAATATCCTGAAAAAAATGCCGGATACACCGGGCAGTCTCGGTATCGCCATCAGCGAAGCAATCGAGGCTGCAGTTACCGATCCCAAAGGGGAAACCAGATATTCCCTGGGCAGCGTGCTCAATCATGTTCTGTTGCACCAGACCATCATTGGCCTGGAAGCAAAAAAACAGTTGGCCACAGCGGGTGAAAAAAAGGTTGATGTGGTGATCGCTTGTGCCGGTGGCGGAAGTAATTTTGCCGGACTGGCCTTCCCCTTTGTCTGCGACAAGATCAATGGTGCAAAAATTGACATTATCCCGGTAGAACCCACTTCTTGTCCGACTATGACCCGGGCGCCCTTTGTCTACGATCATGGCGATACCGCCAAGATGACACCATTGTTACCCATGCATTCACTGGGACATGATTTTATTCCTCCCCCCATCCATGCTGGTGGTTTGCGCTATCATGGGATTGCTCCCCTGGTCAGCCATGCCATTAATGAGGGACTCATCACTCCCCAGGCCATCGACCAACTAGAATGTTACGAATCAGCAGTAATGTTCGCTAAAACTGAAGGGATCATTCCAGCCCCGGAGACCAGCCATGCCATCGCTGTGGCCATCCGCGAAGCAAAAAAGGCTAAGGAAGAGGGTAAGCAAAAAGTGATTCTGTTTAACTTTAGCGGTCATGGTTTAATGGATCTTACCGGGTATGAAAAATATTTTAGTAATCAATTACAAAACTATGCACTGCCGGAAGAGGAAATGAAGAAATCCCTGAAAGCGTTGGAAGGTCTGCCTTTACCCAAAAAGGCCTGAGCGATATTGAATGAATAATAAATTCTGATGGTAAATTTATTTTAAGATCTGATTATCATGGAACAAGAATTTGATACCAGGCAGGGCTATTGCAGAAAATTGGGGCACCATTTATCATTTAAGTATTGTCGCGAAGAACACAATTCCCTGCCTTGCCCCAAAATCCGCGATTGCTGGTATAGTGGGATTGACATAGATCAATTTCTTCAACAGAATTATCAACAAGGGGAAATCGATCACTTGCAGAATGTCCCACAACCAAAGATCGGAACTATCATTGAACTGATCCGGCAAGCACAAAACAATACGGATCAACTGTGATCTAAAACTTACCGGAGTGTTCTATCTAAGGGTATAATCTGGTTTTCCAGATACGTAGGTGCTTAACAAACGATTCTTTTAGACAAATACTGATAAATTTTCCCACAACTCGGATTTGTCCCCAAACAATAACTGCAGATTTAGATTGGACGTGATCTTCGCCGCTAATTGTTTGTAAATATGATACTCGGCGATTTCAGTTTTCTGGAAAACGAGAGTTTTTTACCGTATCTCCTCATTAAAATTCATGAATACGCACACTGCAAACAAGTATCCGTACTATACATTTAAGGTGAAAATTTGCATGTACTAGTCGAATCTATTTCAATAAAATCATTTTTAATGATTCATGGAATCCATTTCCTTTAAGTACACAAAAATATATACCGCTTGATACTTTATTTCCTTTATTATCGATCCCTGACCAGGAGATAGTTTTATATCCGGGTGATTGTTTGGAACTGATGAGGGTGTTAACCAACCTGCCTTCTGTATCATAGATGCTTAGATTAATATCCGTTGTTTTATTCAAGACATAAGCGATAGTAGTAACCGGATTAAACGGATTGGGATAGTTTTGATAAAGATGAAAATCTGCAACTGGCTGGTCTATCGGATCAGAGAGCGACGTGATCAAACCACTGGCATCGGTTTTTACCAGGTAGAAATTCGGCCTTGACCCGGCTCCAAAACTATATGTATAACCTGTTAGAACATAACCACCGTCCGTAGTCTGTTCCATATCATTAGCCATTTCCTGATTGGTACCTCCGTAAGTTCTGGTCCACATCGTATCGCCTTTGCTGTCGGTCTTAAGCAGGTAAAAATCAAAAAATCCCGCGCCATAGGTATGAGTATATCCGGAAAGAGCGTATCCGCCATCTGCGGTAATTTGAGCCGAAAAGGCTCTTTCATCAGCAGTGCCGCCATAAGTTCTCATCCACAGCGAATCGCCCAGCTCATCCGTCTTCATTAACAGAAAGTCCGATGCACCCGCTCCAAAACTGCTGGTATATCCCCCTATTATGTAGCCGCCTTCCGGAAGCTCGTGAACAGAATAAGCAATTTCATAACTGGACCAGTCATATTTTTTTGTCCAGAGTGTATCACCGATGCTGTCCGTTTTTACCAGGTACATATACCCTGTTCCGTCGCCATACGTATAGTCATCTGCATATCCGGCCATAATATAGCCGCTGTCGGCCGTTTGCTGAACCGACTGAGCACGTAATTCCACCCTGGAAGTGCAACCGTATTTTTTACTCCAGCTCAGTTCGCCGTCAACTGTTGTTTTAACCAGGTTATAGCAGGCATAATAATCCTCATCGGCATACCCGCAGAGAATATAGCCGCCGTCGAAGGTTGGCTGAATATCTTCAACATACTCATCCTGGGTGCCGCCGATTTTTTCAGTCCACAGCGTGTCGCCCTGGTTATCGATTTTCACCAGGTAGATTGCGGATTCTGCCGGTCCGGTACTGATCACCGCGCCCCCGGCCAGCAGATATCCATCACCGGTTTCCAGGATATCGTTTGCCCATTGCGACCAGGTACTGTTATAGGTCTTTGTCCAGGCAGTATCACCCTGTTCATCGGTTTTGACCAAATAAATGTGCATTGCACCACCGTCGCCGATCCGGCTGTAACCGGCGACCAGATATCCCTGATCCTGTGTTTGGATCACGGCGTTTGCTTCTTCGGTTTCGGCAGTGCCATACGTTTTTTCAAAAGTAACCTGAGCCATTGCGTTCATTACTGAAAAGATGATGATCAACATGCCTAAGATTTTCATGACCCTTTCTCCCTGTTTAATTTCCAGATTTGTAGTCACAACTCTGTTCTTGTGCCTCAATTGAATAATTAAATTAACTGCTGCTTTCCCTATATTCATAGTGAGAAAGTACATATCCGCTTATAATTTCTGTTGCCAATCCGTGAAATTTCATCAATTTAGCTGTTATAATCAAAGCAGCTTAATCGTTCATAAATTTTTGAATATAATATATAACGAAGATTTAATTTGTATTTGAAGTCACAAATTATATTTTTTTAATTTATTTTGTGGAAATTTTTCCACTATTCTTCCGGCGGTGCAACCATACCAAAACATAAGCCCAAAAATTCATCGCTATAACTCCCAGGCCAAATAAGATTTGGATATCGCGAGTTAGTTCTGATGGATAAACAACTGGAATGATATAATTTTCAATAAAGCCGCCACTGTATCCTGAACTACCAGCCGAAATTCGCAGATTGTTTTCTAGCGGTGTCAGCGGGCAAATCAACCCGGCGAATTCAATAAATGCTCCCCACGCAGCACAGGGAATATGCAACCAGATTACCCCGTGCCAGCGACGGGCCAGAAACCCGCCGAAAATTACGAAAACGATGAAAGCAAGGTGAAACAGCACCAGTGCATCGGCCAGCATTTTATTAATCAAAAAACGATCCTATTAATATTTGATTAAATTCCAGATCCGATCAATTTGCCCGGAAAAACCTCCTGCGTAAGTATAATCTGTCAAATAATTTCCCGGTTTTCAAGCTTCTAAATTATACCCCGGCCGTTATTATGAACAGGTGGGATTAATATTTAACAATTTTAAGTTTATATAATCGATTTATAGCAAGATTTTTTAAAAATATATTTAATTATCGGGTTACTACTGCTTTAATCGGAATTATTTCAAAGTACAGGTCAAACTGATGTTCAAGCCTATCACTAATCCATATATCGTCGGGAATCCGATCAAAACTAAAAAAATGTTTTATGGTCGAGAGGATGACTTTGAATTTATCCGTAAAAAACTGGAAAGTGGTAAAAAAAGTTATATAATTGTACTTTCCGGTGAACGGCGCAGTGGTAAGACTTCGATTCTTTTTCAAATCCTTAACGGCCAGCTGGGAGAAAATTTTATCCCGATTCTGATTGATATGCAAACCATGGCCGGCCTCAAAAATGAGGCCGAGTTCTTCGAAAAATTCGCCCAGGAAACCATCCGCTATCTGGACGACCGCTTTGACCTAAACAAATACAACTTTCATTCTGTACAAGAAAGCCCTTACAAGGTTTTTTCCAGACTGCTTAACGACATGCACACCAACTTCCCCTATAAAAACAAACTTTTCCTGATAGATGAATATGAACTGATTGAAATGAAGAGTTCAGAAGGAAGTTTGAGTCCCAGTTTCGTGCCGTTTTTGTCCGGCGTGCTGGAAAGTGAACGCCGGATCTCATTTATCTTTACCGGTTCAAAAACCCTGGCCGAACGCAACAGCACTTTCTGGCAAAATTTATTCGGTAAATCCCTCTTCCGCAATGTCAGTTTTCTATCGCAACAAGATACCATTCGCCTGATCACCCAACCCGTGGAAGGCCAGATCACTTTTTCTGAAAAGGTACTGGAATCAATCTACCGCCTGACTTCAGGCCAGCCTTTCTACACCCAGATCGTCGGCCAGCATATTGTCGACTTCGTTAACGAACATGAAAAAACACATATAGATACCGCTGAACTGGATCATATTGTCAATGAAATTCTGGAAAATCCACTGCCGCAGATGATCTATTTCTGGAATAATCTGCCGGAAAGCCAGAAACTGCTGCTCTCCCTGCTGGCGGAATTGCTGGAAAATGAAAATTCTGCTCTGGCCGCTGCTGAGATCGATAAAAAATCCCGCAAGAAGAAATTGGGTGTAAACCTGGATATTCAATTGATCAACACCATCCTGGAAACATTGTACCACTATAAATATGCGGCCAAATCTGCCAATAGTTATTCTTTTCAGATAGATCTGATGCGTCAGTGGATCAAGCGTGATCATTCCATCTGGCGGGTCCTGAAGGAAGTAAATATCGAATCCATAATCAGGTCTGAACGTGTCGTTGCCACATCCACTGATCCTGCTTATGAATCTCCCACCGCAGGGAAAAAGAGGCGCTGGACCTGGCCGGTTGCCGCAGCGGTACTCGTCATCCTGGTGGTCACCGGCTGGTTTCTATTCGACCGGTCTGCGGGTTCTTCGAATCAGAATCCATTAGCATCAACCGATCTGGCCAGGATTCCAACCGAAGATGAAAAAAAATCAGTCGTGGAAAAACCATTACCGGCACAAGAATCGAGCCGGAAGGAAAAGGCCGAACAAAAACCAGCCGTGACCAGGGCAAAGATACCTGAGCAAAAAAGAGTGGAATCTCCGGCGCAGCAACAGAATATAACAAAACCGGCCAAAGCAACTGCCAATGACCTGGCACTGGAAAAAGTGGAATCAGTGCGAACAGCAATGCTGGAAAACAAAATTGCAGCTGAACAAAGCGGAGCAGCTAAGCAGGCCTCCGCAACTTATTCCAGAGGACTCGCTGCGGAAAAAGAAGCAGCAAATTTCACAGCAGCTCAAAATTATGCCGGGGCTCTGGAAAAATACCAGCAGGCACAGAACTTTTTCATTCAGGCCGCTTCGGAAAGCGGATCCGCATCACAGCAAATAAAGACACAAATCAGCACCTTGATTCAGCAAATCGATAAAGTTCAAGCAGAACTCAAGCCACAGCACCGCACCCTGCCTGAGTATCGCCAGGCTGAAACATTGAGAAGCCAGGGAACCGAACAATCCACGCAGGGCGACTACACCCTGGCATATAAAAGTTATTCCGA
>CAYSHN010000068.1:6427-11228 GCA_964430815.1 uncultured Calditrichota bacterium
CGCTCTCAGCCTGTATAAAGAAACAATCGATATAAGATCCGAGGACAACCAGAAGATCAAAACTGCTGTACAGGGATATGCCCGGGCTCTGGAGAATAAAAATATTGCCGGTTCCAATTTTATTCTCAATAGTTACAAAAAAGAGTTGGAAAGTGAATGGAAACCATTCTTTAGTGTAGCTCAAAACATAAAAATTAATCTGAGCACCCGCGAGATTGAATTCGGTAATGCAACAGCCAGCGTGCTGGCGGATATATTGTTACAGTTCAGCGGTGCCGGTGGTTCAGGAAACAAAAATGTCTGGAAATTCGAGTTGGTCAAGAATGGTTCAGACTGGATTATCTCAAAAATAAGTGAAGCTAATTAATATATATCATGGGGGATTTATGATACAGCGGATTTTTTTAGGATGTTTCGTAATGCTGCTGCTGGCCGCAGCTGGTGATAGTCAGACGTTGCAAGAACAAATCAATAATATGTTCAGCGAAGTGTTGACTCTTAACCTGAGTCCCGGACAGCACGGTGAACATTTCCTGCCGGTCAAAGTGGCTAGCAGCCAGGCCCTGATAAATTCTTTAAATACATTTATCGGCACAAGCGTGGCCTCCTTTCCATTAAGTTCATCCACAGCAGGTGTCACCTTTGATTTCAGTACAGGGAAACCGGTTCAAACCTCCACCAGTTTTGGCCCGATTTTTTCCGAACGCGCCCAGACCATCGGTGGTAAACGGATTACTATGGGGCTTAATTTTACATCTATTGTTTTTAGCAGGATCCGCGGTATTGCCCTGGAAGATCTGCGGCTGACCTTTACCCACCAGGATGTGGGCCTGCCGGGCCTAGGTGACAGTCCCAATGAATCAGATATCATGGATTTTTATATGAGAATGGATATTGCCGCATCGGTCATGGCTGTGTATTTTACTTATGGTATAACTGATCGGCTTGATTTAGGTTTGGCCGTCCCCTTCACCAATATCCAGTTGAAAACCTCCCCCTATGCCCGGATAAACAGTTATACCTGGGTGAGCAACGACAGTGCCAACCACTATTTCGGCGGAACTCAAACTGAACCGGTACTCAGCAAATATCCGACACCGATTAATGATGACGCCACCGGTATTGGCGACATTGCTATCAGAGTCAAATATAATTTCGTCAGGGATAAAACGGTCGATTTTGCCGCGATGCTGGAATACCGACTGGACAGCGGAGACGCTGCAAACTTTTTGGGTGCAGGATTTTCAGTATTGCGGGCCTCGGTAATCGGATCAAAGATCACCGGTGATTTTGCGCCCCACCTGAATCTTTCCTACATGAAAAAATTTACCGATATGGATCGTGATGAATTCGAATTTATTTTAGGGTATGACCAAAAAATCGCCGGATGGCTGACCCTGGCTTTTGATGTCCTGGGGCGGTTTGACCTTGGCGATCCGCTGAAAAGTATGCAATTTCCCACCAGTGTTGATATCAAACGGACCGTGGGCAGCACCGAATATGTCAATACAGTTTCGTTGACCAATCTGCCAAATTATGATCATGATGATACTATCGATGCGGCCCTGGGTTTTAAATTAAAATTAAAGGAATCCCTGCTGCTGATGAGTAATATATTCGTGCCGCTGAATCATACCGGATTAAGAGCGGATTTCGTACCAACCCTGGGTCTGGAATTCAGTTTTTGATTTGATGAAAGAGAAAAGATGCAGGTAACCGTACCTGTTGCTGTCAAAATATAATTGATGTTATCAACAATGATCGGGACAACGATTTCACATTATAAGATTTTAGCCAAACTCGGCCAGGGGGGCATGGGACATGTCTACCTGGCCGAGGACCTGCAGCTGGGTCGCCGTGTTGCCATCAAGTTACTGGCACCGGAATTTGCTCTGGATTCCGGTATTAAGGAGCGGTTCAAACAGGAAGCCAAGGCCGTGGCCGCGCTGAGTCATCCCAACATCGTTACGATTTATGAATTTGGTGATTTTAATAATAATCCCTACATCGTGATGGAATATATAGATGGCGAGTCGCTGCGTGAAAAACTGTCAAAAACAAAACTTCTCTGGCCGGAGGTCATCACCATAATCCAGCAGATCTGTGAAGGACTGAATAAATCTCATCGAACAGGCATCATTCACCGCGATTTAAAACCGGAGAATATTCTGTTCGACTCCGACGGAGGAGTAAAAATATTGGATTTTGGCCTGGCGAAATTCCGGAATCACCAGAACATCACCCAGAAATCCATGCGTCTAGGCACGATCAATTACATGTCTCCTGAACAATTACAGGGAAGAGAGATAGATGTACAATCCGATATTTTCAGTCTGGGAGTGATTCTATATGAACTGCTCTGCGGTCAACTGCCTTTCACCGCTGAATATGAAGCGTCTCTAATTTATTCGATTCTCCATGACCAACCCAGGCCAATAAAAGAATATAATTCAGGCCTGCCAGCGGCTCTGCAGAAAATCGTCGAGAGGGCGCTGGCCAAAGATAAGACATCACGATACAGATTGGTTAATGATTTATCCCTTGATCTGTCAGCAATCCAGGACCAGCCAAAAATTGCCAAACCTGTATCCGATATCAGTGATCCGGGCAGTGTTGAAGAACTACTCGAACACCGGCAGAAGATAGATTTACTGATCGAGTCAAAATATAAAAAATCCATAGTCATCCTGATCAGCGATATCGTCGGATCTACCGAGTTTTTCGAACAACGTGGTGATATTGAAGGTCGGGCTATGGTTAGCCGGCACCATAAGCAAATGTTACCTTTGATCCAGAATTATCAAGGCGAGATAATTAAAACCATGGGCGACAGTATTATGGCATCTTTTCAAGATGTGGCAGCAGCCTCCAGCTGTGCCTGCGAGATGCAAATCAATCTTGCTGCTGAGAACAAAAAACTTCCTCCGGATGACCGGATTAAAATCAGGATTGCCTTACATCATGGTATGGCTGTAATTGAAGAGGGCGACGTATACGGCGATGCGGTAAATGTGGCATCGCGAATCGAAAAACTGACGGATGGTGATCAGATTTTGATCTCACAGGCCGTAGTGGATGCCTTGGGACAAGATACAGATCAGACAGTTGTACATACCGGGAACGCCAGTGTAAAGGGCAAAACCGAAAAAATCGCATTGTACAGATTACGCTGGTACGATGAAGAAATAATAAAACCTATCGCCGCCCATGACAGTCAATTAAAAGATCTGCCCACACCGCCAGCACTGACCAGGAGTTTGGGGGTAAATATTACCGCCCCTTACAGGATGAAGATTCCACCGCAGACCACCAGGGAAACTCCGGACGGGCAATTGCAGAATCCTTATATGAATCGCGTCATGATTCAGGACAGCGCGGAATTTTATGGCCGCCGTACAGAAATCGAAAAGATCTACTCACGGATCGGGTCTTCCCGCCCACAATCCATATCACTAGTGGGTGAACGGCGCATTGGAAAATCATCACTGCTTAATTTTATTTACCAACCCCTTAACCGCAGGAAATACCTGAACAATCCGGACGAATATATTTTTATCTTTATCGATTTTCAGGAACGTCGTGGTATCGGAATCAAAGAATTTTTTACTTTTATATTCCAGGCACTTCTGGATGCTTTCGACGGCAATCTGGAACTGAATCTCGAATCAAATTATGAAGGATTTAAAAAGGTAATCTCGACCTTTGATGAACGGAAACTCAAATTAATCATGCTCTTTGATGAATTCGAGCTGGTAACAAAAAACGAAAACTTTGATACCGAATTCTATTCTTTCTGCCGCTCGATCGCCAACAATTATAACGTCGCCTATCTCGTTTCGTCTGGCCGCAATTTGCAAACATTATGTCATAGCAAGCAAATATCTGATTCTCCCTTTTTTAATATATTTTCAAATATAACCCTGGGCCAGTTTACTCTGGACGAAGCGAAGCAGCTTATTTGTAAGCCGGCCGAGAAATTAAACATTTTATTGAGTTCATATGTCGATTTTATATTGGATATTGCCGGATATTATCCATTTTTCATTCAGATGGCTGGTGCCGCCCTCTATGAACATATAAAAAACGGAGAGCAGCAGAGCAAAACCTTTCTGGAAAAAGTAAAAGATGATTTCCTGGATGAAGCCAAGGTTCATTTTCAGCAAATTTGGGCTACGGCTGATGATGAGCAGCGTGAAGTTTTTCTGAACCTGAGTCAGGGGAAAAAAATTCAGCCGGATCAAGAATATCTGCTCAAGATTCTGGAAAAAGAAGGATATTTAAAACCGGGTAAAAAACGTCCTGAAATCTTTTCTTCTCTTTTTAAAAACTTTATCCTGAATCGATTCGGTACTGAAAGTAGAACTTCTTCCCGGATCTGGTCTTTTATAAAAAATACCTGATATTTACCGTTTTGCCCTGATTATCCAAGATTCCACAGCTTCCCTCTCACTGGGGATTTGTTCGGACAGAACACGGTGACCGGTTTCGGTAACTAAAACATCGTCTTCGATTCTCACCCCGAATTTTTTATCCGGAAAATAGATGCCCGGTTCCACTGTAACTACCATGCCCGGTTTTAACTTCATACCGTAGTCAGCAACATCATGTACATCCAGACCCAGATGATGGCAGGTACCATGGATCAGAGCGTCGATATAACCGGCCTCACGAATGACAGTTCGCACCAGATCCTCGACTTCCGTAGTAGTTATACCCGGTCTGATAATTCCGACGGCAGATTTCAGGGCTTTCAGAACAATGTCGTAGATATGGGCCTGCTCAGAGGTAAATTTTCCATCGA
>CAYSHN010000069.1:0-11190 GCA_964430815.1 uncultured Calditrichota bacterium
CCCAAATTGTCATAACGACCATAAAGACCATGGGAATAAAAACGAAAATACTTTTTTTACCTTGTTTTTTCATCCAGACTACAATTACCAGTAGTGCTAGACCAGCTAACAACTGATTGGTCGCACCGAATACAGGCCAGATCGCTTTCCAGGCGGGAATCTGGTTCCCACTGGCATCCTTTAATTCGATTAACACCAGTATTGTAGGCAGGAGCAAGGTGGCCAAGGTTGTGAGATAGCGTAATTTAGGTTCTTTGATATTGAAAAATTCTTCAAAAATATATCTGCCCAGTCTGGTTGCAGTATCCAATGTGGTCAAGATAAAAGTGGACAGGGCTAATAAGCCGAAAGAGAATCCAATCTCTGCCGGGATACCAAGTATCCCTAAAAATTTACTCATGCCAACACCATAAATCTGCAGTGGTTCTTTTGACGCTTGTGGATCACCCTTGACGATGATAGCTACAGTAGCGAGGGCGATCACTGCTACCAGTCCTTCAATCAGCATCGCACCATATCCGACTACCCTGGCATCTGATTCCTTATTCAATTGTTTGGAAGATGTGCCTGAAGCTACGATGGAATGGAATCCTGAACAGGCTCCGCAGGCGACGGTAATAAACAATATGGGAAACATAGAACCCATCGCCGGGACGTAATAGGCATTAAATGCCGGGTACTGCAGCGAAAATCCACCGAATAAAATACCGATCAGTCCGGCCAACACGGAAGAATATAACAGATAAGAAGAGAGATAATCCCTGGGCTGCAGTAAAATCCACACTGGTGTGACCGAAGCAATAAAACAGTATATGACCAGAACGATACACCAGAATTTAACAGGATTGCCGCCTATCAATCCGGTCAACAATGAGGAATCAAGGGGAATAATCTGCCCTACCCAGATACCGACAAAGATCAGTGGCACGAAGATTAAGGAAGCCCATAACACCGGAATTTTCAGGCGATAGAGACTGAGGCCAAATCCGATGGCCAGAAAAATATATAATATGCTGGAAGTAGCTACTCCACCATTTTGTACAAAAGTGGCAGCGGTTAAATCGGTAAATACCGTCAGCACATAAACCAGAGTAAGCCAGATAAAGGCCAGCAATAATTTGTAGGCCGTAGGTGACATGTATTCGCGGGCTATTTCGGCAATGGATCGTGCCCGGTGCCGGATGGAGGCAACGAGAGAGGCAAAATCGTGTACACCGCCGATGAAGATAGAACCCAGAATTATCCATAACAGAGCGGGTAACCAACCGAAGGCAATCGATGCGATTATCGGTCCGACAATCGGTCCGGCTCCGGCGATCGATGAGAAGTGATGACCCAGTAATACGATGCGATTGGCGGGAACCCGGTCCACGCCGTCATATGTAGTATGGCTGGGCGTTGACCGCTGGTCATCAATCTCGAAGCGTTTAGCTAAAAAACCCCCGTATATCGTGTAGGCTAAACCGAATAGTCCCACCGCCAGGAGTAAAACTAAAAGCAGCATGTTAATTCCCCCGAATCAGTTGATACACATTGAAATAAACATCTTTTCAGCATACAATTATTAATAACGGCATGCACCTGCAAATTTAGCGGAAAAGTATTCTTCATTCAGATTAGAGATAATAACCCCTTCAGTTTCTGAGGCATGAATGAACTCCCCATCGCCTAAATAAATACCGGCATGGCTGATATCCTGACCACGGAGATCTGAAAAGAATACCAGGTTCCCCGGTTGTAGACGCGATCTGGAAACCTTTTCGCCCTGATTATACTGATCCTGTGCCTGTCGTGCAACCTGAATCCCGTATGCATATTTCATGAACTGGAGCACCAATCCGGAACAGTCGATGCCGCTTTTACCTGTACCACCATATTTATACGGTGTATGCAGCCAAGTTTGGACGAAACTGGTTAACTTGCCGGATATAGCTTGTCTAGTATAACCCTGATCCGCTATCATTTCGGTTTTACTACTATAGCGGACGGAAGGTTGACAGGATAGGTTTGACAGGATCAGGATGAAGATAAAAAATCTACCTTTCATCACTTTTCCCGGTTTTTAATAAGATCCAGGATATAGATTAATAATTGTTTGTATTCTGTTCCGGTGATTTTACTCAGATAACTATAAGCTTTTGAAAAATATGATTCAGAAATCTGATTCACCTCATTGATCACACCATGTTTATCCAGTAATTGTTTGATTTCTGCCAGTTGATATTGATAAAGATCTGTAATTCCAGCACTCTTATATAACTTGATCGAGACAATGGTTTTCTTATTCCGCTTTAAATCACTGCCGACTGGTTTACCCAATCGCTCTTCATCTGCAAAGATATCCAACAGGTCATCCTGAATCTGAAAACCAAGACCCAGGTTATAACCAAAATTTGCCAGAGCGCGTGTCTCAGCACTTGTCCCACTACCGACTATTGCTCCCATCTCGCAGGCGAGTTGCATCAACCTGGCTGTTTTCTTGGCAATCATGATCAAATATGATTTTTCAGTAACCTCTGTTCTGGTCTCAAAAATTTTATCCAGGGCTTGACCTTCACAAATTTCCAGCATAGCATCGGTGAACAAGACCGCCAACCGGTTGGTGCGAATATTTGGTGTATTCAATAATTTGCGGTAGGCAAAACCGAGTAAACCATCACCGGTCAATATGGCTGTACCAATATCCCATTTAACATGAATGGCTGGTTGGCCGCGCCGGGTATCATCATTATCCATAATATCATCGTGTACCAGTGAAAAGTTATGCAGTAATTCGATGGCAGCCGATGGGAAGATGAGGTTTTCCAGTTGCCCGCCGACGGCAAGACCCGAGATGAGTGTTAACAATGGACGTATCTTTTTACCAGGAAGATTATTTACATAGTAAATCGGTTCATAGAATAATGGTATGGAATCTTCTGCCGGTAAATTCTTGAGTTCAGCAGTTATTTTACGGCGGAATTCATCAAGTCGTTCTTGGAAAATATTGTTTGTACTCATTCTGTTAGTCAAATGATTCAAAAATTCGAATTATCTCAGCAGCCGATTTGGCCTTTTTAACCTTTTCCCGTGTCTCATGATCTTTAAGATTCCGGGTTATGAGAGCTAAAGCCTGAATGTGTGGACCTGAAGTATTAAGTGGCGAGAGTACCAGGAAAAAAAGATAAGCTGGTTTATCATCAAGTGTTTTAAAATCTACCCCTTCATTTTTGATGCCAAAAACCATACAGAGTTTTTTAGCCGCTTCTGTTTTGGCATGGGGAATGGCAATTCCATTTTCCAGGCCTGTACTCTGGCTGGATTCCCGAACCAGAATATCATGAAGAGCCACATCATAATCGGTGATCAATTCCATATTATTAATACATCCAAGCAATTCTTCAATTATCTCCAGCTTGGAAGTCCCATGTAAATTTAAAATAATATGATTTGGCCTTAAAAAATCACTTAATTTCATGTTAACTCCACTGACTGTTTTTCAATTTAACAAGGCTTAATTTTCTTGTCAATTAATTTATACAACTCTGTTTGCCTGATCTAGGCCAATTCAGTCGAAAGCGCTTCATTTTCAGAAAAAAATCTTTTCCTTTTTATCGATTTTGTATAAATTCAAAAGAAATAAGTGGGAGAAAGCAATGCGCCTCATTGATGTATTACTTAAAGATCTGATTAAAATTCCTCTACGGGGCAAAACGCGTGATACTTGTATTAAAGAACTGATAGAGAAAT
The DNA here is from genome assembly GCA_964430815.1 of uncultured Calditrichota bacterium. Lineage (GTDB taxonomy): Bacteria > Calditrichota > Calditrichia > JAJRVZ01 > JAJRVZ01 > CAVZSQ01. Next base: position 3,730 of record CAYSHN010000069.1, read on the forward strand.
TAGTCGAAAATAAATTCATAAAATCAAAAGAAACAATATTAAAAGCTGTTTTGGAACGTGAGAAGATAATGACTACCGGTGTGGGTAACAGTATTGCCATACCTCACTGTAAACATGCCGACAGTCCTCAATTTGCAGTAGGTCTGGGTATCCAGACCAGTGGAGTAGATTTCACAGCCATTGATAAAAAACCAGTAAAAATTATCTTCCTGTTAGTCGGGCCTGAAAATAATCCCGGTCTGCATATTAAACTTCTAAGCCGGATTTCACGTTTAATGAGTAACGAAGAATTACGAAACCAGCTGGCTACCTGTAAAAATAAAGATGAAGCTTTTAGTCTGATACAAGAAGAAGAAAATTACTTTTTCGAGATCGACTAATAAACCTGTTTCATAATCTGGCCACTGGTGCCATATCCTGCCATTATAGAAATAATCTTCGACCACCATTCTGCGCCGACGCTCTTGCAAAATACAGTTTAAAAAAGTAATATTAGGTGATCAGCCAATTTTCTGCGGAGAATAATACGTGCAAAAATTTAAACGAATCAGAGGTACGCAGGACATTTTGCCGGGACAATCAAACCTGTGGTTAAGTATTGAACAGACCATCCGGACATGTATGGATCAGTATAATTATAAAGAATTACGTACTCCGGTTTTTGAACAAACCGAATTATTTGCCCGCAGTATCGGACAGAATACTGATATCGTATCAAAAGAGATGTATACTTTTGCCGATCGTGGTCAAAAAAATCTGACCTTAAAACCAGAAATGACCGCTTCCTTAATGCGGGCCTATATCGAAAACAATCTGGCTGCTAAATCTACTTTCAATAAATTATATTATATCTCTCCCCTGTTCCGTCAGGAAAATCCACAGGCTGGTCGTTTGCGTCAATTCCATCAATTCGGGGCCGAAGCCCTTGGTTCTATTTCGGCACAGATTGATGTGGAAATAATTTTATTGGCTACTGAAATTTATCGCCGTCTGGGAATTGCCGGTCTGAAGCTGATGATTAACTCGGTTGGTGATCTAGAATCACGCACTGCCTATAAAAGTGTCTTAAAATCTTATGTGAAACCTCTACTACAGCAGTATTGTCCCAACTGCCAGAAACGTTTTGAAACCAATCCCTTACGGATCCTGGATTGCAAAGAGAGTGGCTGCCGTGAGCTAAATAAGAATGCCCCCTTGCTCATCGATTATTTGAATGCCGATTGCCGCAATCATTTTGAGCAGGTAAAATTATTACTCAGCGAACATGGTATAAAGTTTGACCTCAATCCATACTTGGTTCGTGGTTTGGATTATTACACCCGGACAGTATTCGAGATAACCAGTCAGGAGTTAGGTTCGCAGGATGCAATTTGCGGTGGTGGGCGATACGACCTGTTAGCGGAACAACTGGGAGGCGAACCAACACCTGCCGTCGGATTCGCATCGGGGCTGGAGAGATTGTTGATGGTCCTGGAAGCACAGCATAAACTCCCGCACGACAAAGAAAAGCTGCAGATTTTTATTTCACCGTTAGGTGATCGTGCTGTACATAATGCTTCCTTATTAATACAACACTTACGACAATCCGGATATAAAGTCGATCAGGATTATTCTCTGCGCAGTTTAAAATCACAACTGCGCGAAGCCAATCGCCAGAATGCCCGTTTGGTGGTTTTAATGGGAGATGATGAGATCGATCACGGCCATTATTCGATCAAAGATATGCAAGATGGAAAACAATATTCTATTCCTATTGATCAGCTTGATCAGTTTCTGGCGAAGATCTTTTAAATCAAATTATAGTACATGAACACACCTCTGCCCCTTTCCGAAAATAAACAAAAACTGCTGCGTAAAGTACATCAAAAAAAATATCGTGAACAACTGGATCTGTATTTTGGCGAAGGTTACCGCTTATTGACCGCCGCCCTTGATAATCCAAAAACAAGAATTATGGAAATCATTTTGGGTGATAAGGTACTTCAAACCGAACAGGGCACCTTTATCATGCGTACAGCAATGGACAGAAAAATTCCGGTTTATCGCAGCACGGAACGTCAAATGCACAGCCTATCAGCGGAAGTCACTCCCCCGGGAATTTTTTTTACCGTAGCCAAAACATCAAGAACCGGCAACGATTTGCATTCTTGCCATGACCGGGTAATCGTATATCTGGAACAGATTTCCGATGCAGGTAACCTGGGAACCATCCTGCGCAGTATGGTCTGGTTTGGTATAAGATCACTTGTTTTGAGTCCCGGTTGTGTCGACGCCTATAATCCAAAATCTGTCCGCGCCAGCGCCGGTGCAATCTTTGCTGCAAATATCTATACGAATTTACCTTTCGATCAGGTTGTGGCCCTGCTGAAACCACAGGATTACCTGATACTCGCTGCTATTCCGGGCGGAGGTCAATCCGTCACTGAAACTAATTCTAAAAATAAAATATTACTGGTATTCGGGTCGGAGGCTACCGGCCTGTCTGAATCAGCACTTAAACTGGTTGATAAAAGAGTCACCATTCCCCAAAAAGGTGGTATGGAATCACTGAATCTGGCTGTTTCTGCCGGGATTATGTTCTATCAAATAACAATTTAAATTTTCGACTGGGACGGTTAGCCGACATCTTTTTTTCATGACTAAAGTAAAGGGTTGTTCGATATGGAAGATAAGAAATACCCGGAACCTGTAGAAGCACTGTTAGTTGTGTTAGTGATACTCGGCCTCATTATGGGCGTGGCTTTTATCCTGGCAGCATGGATCCTATTATCCGGCTCCTCTTTAGAACCATATACAAGATTGCTACTCGTTCTGGGCGATATACCATTCCTGGTTATCCCGATTATATATGTAAAAATAAAAAAGTATGATGTCGGAGCCATTTTCCGCTTCAGAAAAGTACCTGTTGAAGTCTTGTCAGTGAGTATACTTCTTGGTATCGCACTAGGTGTGGTCAGTGACGAGCTGGATCGGTTGATACAGATTTTCCTGCCAATTCCCCAATGGTTTATTGATGAACTCCAGTTTATGCGGGCAGAAACCAGTGGTGAATGGGTGATGCTGTTACTGGGAGTTGTACTGCTGGCCGCATTTGCGGAAGAAATGCTCTTCAGAGGATTCCTGCAGGTCAGTCTGGAACATAAAGGTGATCCCACCCGGGCAGTTTTGTTAACCAGTCTAACCTGGACAATGGTACATGTTAATCCTTACTGGGCCATACAAATTTTTATAATCGGTGTGGTAATCGGCTTCCTGGCCTGGCGCACCAACTCGATTTTACCAGCTATAATCGTTCATGGAATGAACAATTTATTGTCCTTAGTCTTTTACAATTTGGGTGATCAGCTGAACTGGTACCTAATGGGTAATCATGTTTCAGTTTATATTTTAATACCTGCTGCTTTTATTGTAGTGTGGTGCATTCGGAATTTAACTGCCTGGTACCGTCCGGTATCTTGACACAGTCTGCTTCGCTTATGTATACTTTTAAAGCCGGATGAACATTTTGCCGGAAAGTTGTCTGATCAATCCCATTAACTCCATGGTTAGTAAAACAGTAAGAATTTCTGGTGCAGATTTTTGCGTACGCTGGACAAGCTGATCTACATGAACCGGGTCCTTACTTAAAAGGTTATATACCTCTGCCTCGATTCGATTCAGATTAGTAATTCTTTGCTCAACTTTTTTTGTTTTTGATTCAAGCTGGCCTGCCAACTCTTTTAAAATATCCGAGATATTTTGGACAAGTTTTGCTCCTTCTTTGATCAATTGGTTAGTACCCATACTCTTACCTGAGTTGATCGGACCGGGGATAGCGAAAACTTCACGATTCTGTTCCAAAGCCTGGAAGGCCGTGATCAAGGCACCACTTTTAAAACCGGCTTCAATAATCAGTACCCCCAAACTCAGACCACTGATGATCCGATTACGGCGGGGAAAATTTCCAGCATCCGGCATGGTCCCCAATGGATATTCGCTGATCAAGGCACCACTTCGTTCGATCTCTTCGGCAAGTTTCCTGTTTTCAGGTGGATATATTCTATCCAATCCACAGCCTAACACAGCCAGTGTCCTGCCCCGATTCAAAATGACGCTACGATGAGCCAAGGTATCGATTCCCCTGGCCAATCCACTGACCACGGTAATGTCATTTTCCACCAGATCTTTACACAACTGCTCCGTTACTATTTTTCCATACTGGGTCGGAACCCTAGTACCGACAATAGCCAGGGCCAGTTTATCCTCAGGCTTAATAGAGCCTTTATAGTAAATGAAGGCCGGTGGATCAAAGATTCGTTTTAAGGATTCGGGGTATTCATCATCCCAGACGGTCAGGATTTTTATATTGAATTGCTGTATCAGTTTTAACTGCTGTTCTACAAAATTTTCATCGATATCTCTCTTAATTTTTAGAGCAATCATCCGATCTACACCTGGTACACTGATCAATTTTTGAACCGGAGCATCCAGTACTACTTGAGCTGAACCCAGAGTGCCAATTAACTGGCGCATACGTCCTGAACCAATACCGGGAATTGAATAGAGTTTTAATAAAGGAACAATTTCAAAGCGGGTCATGCCGTATTCTTTGAATTTGCCAGGAGCGCCAGTTTAAAGAAGGCATCAAGGACCAATTGCAGGTTCTCACCGCTGGCCGCAGAAAAGGGGATTATGGTATAAGCATCATTAAATTTTTTAATTTTTGCTGATCCGTCCTGAAGATCGGATTTGGTTAGCAGGATGATAAACGGTTTCTTTACCAGCATGGAACTGAATGCTTTTAGTTCATTAAAAAGGATTTTAAAAGTTTTCTCCGGTTTTTGATCTGTTGATTCAATCATAAAGGCCAGAGCCCTGGTACGTTCAATATGACGGAGAAATTTATGACCCAGACCTTTACCCTGATGTGATCCGGCAATCAGACCAGGGATATCGGCCACCACCAAATGCTGGTAATTTTTGTAACTTACTATACCCAGATTCGGCTCCAGTGTTGTAAATGGATAATCGGCAATTTTGGGATGTGCTGCGGAAATTCGCGACAACAGAGTTGATTTACCCGCATTGGGGAATCCCACCAGTCCAATATCAGCTAGCAATTTTAATTCCAATTCCAGAATTCTCTGCTGCCCTGGTTGTCCCACCTCCCACTTGCGAGGAGCCTGGTTAGTAGAGGTAGCAAAAACCGCATTTCACCGCCCTCCTCTACCACCTTTGACTATCAGACATAAATCCCCACTATGTACTAAGTCAACCACAATTTCTTCAGTTTCAGCATCACGAATAACTGTACCTGGTGGCACTTTGACAATTAAATCCGGAGCGCTTTTGCCTTGTTTGTTCGCACCTTGCCCGTGCTGTCCCCGTGCCGCCTGGTATTTGTGATGATAACGAAAATCCATAAGTGTATGCAAACTCTGATCAGCGATTATGATTACACTGCCACCAGCGCCACCGTTTCCACCGTCAGGCCCACCTTTGGGTACAAATTTTTCCCGTCTAAAACTAACACATCCACTTCCACCCTGACCCGATTTAACTGTAATTCTTGCTTCATCGATAAACATAAACTGTTCCGCTGTATTGATATATTAAAATCACGCAGTTGTGCTAAAAATATATCTACTGAAAATATTGAGAAAAACTTCCTGGTTGAACATGACCGGCAAGTTTTTATTAATTAATGAGTACATTTCAAAATAAGTGTATTGTCTAGTAGTGGCTGCCCAAAGAATGGATGAGTATGGAGAATATGATCTATCAAAAAGAACCCTGTATTCCAAACCGGTGGGCATTATCGAGATCTCCATACGAAGAAAAAGAATAATCAAAACGGTAGGTACGCCAGATTACCCCAAAGCCGAGAGAAACTCCTGAAAATTTTGCCGTTGGTGTATCCAGATCCTGATGCAGATCATTATCATAACCCAGTCTCAGGCGGAATATGCGTGACAGAGTGAATTCACCCCCGATGGAGAATTTTTTCAAACGGTCCACCAATTTATCTTCAGCGCCATTCAGATTATAAAAAGAGAAGTCATAGACTAACGGTAAATGAGCAAGTTTTTTAGAAATACCAAACTTTAAGGTCAAAGGCAGATTTTCCTTAGTATCGACATAGGCGCTAAGCGCCTTACCGAAATTCAATAAGGCGATCCCCAGATACAAATCGTTACTGAATGGTGCTTCGTAGATCATGCCCAGATCCAGTCCCAAGGCACTGGCCGTATATGTATCTATTTTAGAATGGATATATTTAAGTGTCACACCAAAGGTGAAACGATCCTCCAGATAATCTGAATATGAAATTGCCATGGCCAGATCGCCCGCACTGAAACTACGTCCAGTGGGCACGGTGAATTCATCGGTTTCCTTGAAGGAACCATAATTCAAATACAAAATAGATGCACTTAGCTGGCCATAGCCGATCAGGCGCTGGGTATAACCAGCCTGCCCTCCTGAAATATCCAGCAGATAATCACTATAATTAAAGCAGAATTGTCTCTCTTCGGTATAAGCCATCACTGCCGGATTCTGAAAGATACCATTCACATCTCCGCGTAAAGACAGGAAAGCCCCGGCCATAGCACTGGAGCGGGGGCTAAAATCGGTACGTAAAAATTCAAAACCTGATGCGCCAGCACCTGCACCTGCTCCGAAAACGGAAGTCCAGCCCCACGAACAGAGGATAAGCAATAATAATCTGATTTTCTTTATAATTGTTTCTATCCGCATAGTCGTTTACGTATTATATGGTTTTCTGTAAAGGATCATAAATATTTTTATCTTGTTCGATTAAAAATTTATCGAACTCGATCCTTTTGGTGTCAACTAAGGGTCGTCCCAGGAAGCACGTTCCAATCTCATCAAATTTGAAAGGGATATCACTCACATAGAACTGAAGCGACGGCTTTTCCGCATCCCGACGCTCTAATTTTGAATTTATTAACAATTCTTTCACTTTGCGAGCAGTTTCTTTGCCCGAGTCAATCAGAGATATCTGAGCACCGACAACCTGCTGGATCATTTCTTTCAAGACCGGATAGTGCGTGCAACCCATAATAATCGTATCTACTCCATCTCCCAGCAGGGTGTGTAAATATTTTTCGATGGTCATCCGGGTAATTGTTTCATTGATCCAGCCTTCTTCGACCAGTGATACCAATAACGGGCAAGGCTGACTCAGTACCTGAATTCCTGGATTTAATTTAAGTATTTTTCGATAGTAGGCGTTGCTATTGATTGTGGCTGTAGTGCCGATAACCCCTATTTTATTTTTAACTGTCTGCTGGACGGCTGCTTCTACACCCGGATCGATGACACCTAAAACCGGAATAGTACACGTCGACATGAGTAAATCCAGCGCCACTGCCGATACAGAATTACAGGCTACTACCAGAATTTTTACATCAAACTGCTTTAAAAAGGCGGCATCCTCCAGTGCATACTGTTTTATCAGTT
>CAYSHN010000070.1:0-11147 GCA_964430815.1 uncultured Calditrichota bacterium
ATCCTGCTTAAAGGCACTATCGCCACCAGGTATTTCAAGAAATCCCGGGAGTTTTTGCCACCTGCTGTCCTGCATTAATAAGCGAAATGCAGTTAATCCAATCTTTCCCTTGCCAATCGTTTCATGACGATCCACGCGTGATCCGCAATCACTCTTACAATCATTGAGATGAAACGCCATAACCTTAACTAAACCCAAGACCGATTCTAATTGCTCGAAAGTCTGCTCATATCCCTGCTGCTCCCGGATATCATATCCTGCCGCGAAGAGATGGCAGGTATCCACACAAATGCCCAGTTGTTCCGGCTGGTTTACCCTATCCATGATCTGGCGCAGGTGTTCAAAACGATATCCCAGATTACTGCCCTGACCGGCTGTGGTTTCCAGTAGCAAGGCCACCTGTTTATTTTTCAGTTGCTGCAGTACGTAGTTTACGCTCTGGGCAATCTTTATGATTCCCCATTCCTCACCCTCGCCCATATGTGAGCCGGGATGGAAAATCAGAAATGGAATACCCAGAGCTACACAACGTCGCGCTTCATTTAAAAATGCCTGCCGGGACTTGTCCAGCAATTCTTGCTGGGGTGAACATAAATTAATCAGATAACTGCCATGAGCAGCCAGCAGCTCGGCATGTAATTTACTTTTGGACAAATCTTCGCGGAATATATCGATCTGTTCCGGCGAGTATTCTTTTTCACGCCACTGATTCTGATTCTTGGTAAATATCTGGAATGTTTCACATCCCAGTTGGCGGGCATGAGCTATAGCGTTTTCTACACCACCGGCAATGGAAACATGGGCACCAATGATCATATTTACTTTTCCGGATATAAATCAAGGTTCCGCACTCAGGCGCAGATGTTCTTTTATTAATTTGGAATTGGTATTGGTTATTCGCTTTATTACCGCGGTAAGTACTTTTTTTACTGCCGTACTGGAAGTTTTTCCCTGGATCGATTGATAAATCCTAATCTTATATTCATTCAATCGCATCGCCAATTGATTGGCTTCAATAAAATTAAGATTCTCCAGATCAAAGTCGTTTTTTAATTCTGCCTGAATTTGATCCCAATCCTGTTGCACAACCCATTGTTCCGGAAGTGACGGTTTCTCAATAATGGTTTTATCCTTTTGCATGATGCCGAGCTGTTTTTCGTTTTGGGCAATGATCTTATTTATAATAAATTTTGTACTGAATTGTGTATTCTTCTTGATACAATTCTTCAGGATAGTATTGCCATTATTCTCAAGATGTGAGATAAATTCTTTTAAGGGGATTTTTCTAGATTCCATGATTTCGGTCATACTAATCTGCAGGCTGAATTAGCATTTATAGTTTTAAATACGGATTCTTTTTTCCACTCGCAAATCGGCGGTCAATTTCTCAAACACATTCCAGGTTTGTCTTTTTGAATCTTCCACAGAACCATTATTATCGATCTCAAATGTCGCCCAGTGAATTTTATCTTCCAGGGGAATTTGGTGCTGGACCCGGGCCAGGATTTCGGTGCGACTTTGTCCGTCCCGGATTATAACCCGTTGGATTCTGGTTTCCAGGTCTGCATGAACCACAATAACTGCATCAAACATTTTCTCCATATTTAATTCGAAGATAAGAGCTGCATCCACAACCACCAGTGGGTAACGTTGCGAAAACCGTGCCTCTTCCATTTCCTCGACGATCTCAGCTACCATCCGCGGGTGGACCAGACGATTCAGCCGCCGTGTTTTCTCCGAATCGCCAAAGACCAGTGAAGCTAATAAACGTCGTTTCAATTGCCCCTGTTCATCAAATATATCATTACCGAAAGATCTTCTTAATTCTTGTTGCAGGGCCGAATCTTTTTCGATGATCTGCTTGGCCCGCAGATCCACATCAATCACTTTACACCCCTGGCTGGCCAGAAAAGCACATACTGAACTTTGTCCACTGCCGATCCCCCCGGTTACAGCGACTACTCGCGTATCCAAATATCTGATGATGCGCTTCATGCGCATGGGTCGGTTCAATTTAACCTCTTACAATTATTATTATTATTACCGGTAGCAGATTAATTACAACTCTGTTCATGCTTGCTGATGCTGATCTTTTTCCAGAGCGATGATCTTTTGCAGAAATTCAATTTTTTTATCAAAATTTTTATTATCCGGATTTTTTTGTTTCAGGATTCTGAAAACCTCCATGGCCTCCATATATTTTTTCTGTGAGACCAGTATCTCGCCCAATGTCTGACTGATTATTTTCGGCGGTTTAAAAGGTAACTCCTCTTCCTCTTCCCCGGTAATCAATGGTAATCCTCTACCGGTATCCGGAGCAGTCTTGCTAATCTCAGTTTCCGGTATTTCCCTTTTCATTTTAAATTCTCGCGTTGACAGTACAGTTTCATCCCCGATTGGGGGTTTAGATTTTATATCCGTATCTGTTTTGGTTACGGACTCTGCGGGAAAATTGAGAGAAATCTGTGTAGTATCATCGGTTGTTTCTTTGGCCTGCTCTTTTTCAATGATCTTATCGGTTTCTTCATCAAAACTCAATTCCTGTACTGCCGTTTCAATTTCTTCTCCGCTGTTATCGGCATTACTACCACCCTTCTGCTCCGCCGGAATCGTATCATCACCATAGGAAATTGTTATATCTTCAGTCCAATCTTCATTCCCATTTGTTGTCGCAGGCTTAGTTTCCGCACCCTGTTCTGATGAAACTTGCTTGCCTTGCAGGATGGTAGTAAAATCATCCTGCATATTATTAAACTGACTCAGGTCCATTTTATCCCGGTTATAGATGTTATCCATTGGCCGGTCAGGTTGTTTATCCGCAGGTTCAAGCACCCGGGCAGCATCAGGTTCTGTGGACAGTGTTGACTTTTCCGCCGGACTTGACTGTTGAGGTATCGCCTTGAGCAGAGGATCCTCCTGAATGATCCAGGCATCATACTTGCCGACCTCTTTAACTTCAGTGACAATTTCTTTATTCAAGGGGTCGATGACAAACAGTTTTAATAAATAGTCTTTATAATAATCATCAAGTCCTGCCATCTTATAGATTTTAGCCAGTTCCTTCATGCTATTAATGTGAGTGAAATCAAATTTTAAGGCTCGCTCAAATTCAGCTCTGGCTTCTTCATTCATACCTTTGCGTTGATAACATTTGGCTAGGATATAATGACCCTGAGCATAAGTTGAAAATTTCTTCAGACCATGTTCACAAATCTGAATGGCTTCTTCCAGATTATCACGTTTCAACAAATTGGAAGCAATCCGGGCAAACATAACCTCCAGATTTTTACTGGCCAGAATTTTCTCTATTTTTTCTATGCGTTTCTGCACCGAATCTTTCCCCTTATTTAATGTTTTAAAGCATGTTTGATCGATAGATATCCGATCAAACTATAACCAATAAAAAACATGAGCATGAATGGCAATATTCCCAACTCACGATAATAAAGCGAAAAAACGATCCCGATGCAACTATAGATAGCCATGATGATTTCAAAGATTACCGTCTTATCGAGTGTGGGCCGGTAAGATTTATTGTGTATGGTACCATCCCGGCCGATTAATTCATACTTGGGTGTACGGATGAAGGGTGTACTGAACTTTAATAATCCTTCCACCACCGCTTTGGTATTATTAACGGAAAATCCCATACTTCCGGACATGAATACCGGGAACAACAGTAATCGCTTTTTCCAATCGCTGTACAGGGACTTCTGCGAAACAGCATAAAAAATAAAAGAAGCGGTAAACGAGACTGCGAAGAAAGTAAAAATCAAAGAATAGAGCATCGATTCAGGCGAATGTCGTTTGATTATCACGAAAGGCAAATTAAGCAACGCCAGAATCAGCAAAAAAGGATAACTCATATTGCTGGTCAGATGCAGGGTGGAATGTATTTTCAATCCAAATGGCAGTTTGCTTTTCCACAGGCGCGGCAGGATCTTGCGCGCTGTTTCCACAGCACCTTTGGTCCAGCGATACTGCTGGCTTTTTAATGCATTAATTTCAGCCGGTAGTTCGGAGGGAGTGACCACATCATCCAGAAACAGAAATTTCCACCCATTTAATTGGGCCCGGTAACTCAAATCAAGATCTTCGGTTAGAGTGTCGGCTTGCCAGCTGCCGGCATCCTCGATACAACTTTTGCGCCAGATACCGGCCGTACCGTTAAAATTTATAAAGTACCCGGCAGCACTGCGCCCGTTTTGTTCAATAGCAAAGTGGCCGGCCAGCCCGAAGGCCTGTGCTTTGGTAACAAATGAAAATTCTTCATTAAGATGTTCCCAGCGGGTTTGGATCATACCCACTTTTTCATCTTTGAAAAAAGGAATGGTCTGATTTAAAAAATTCTTTTGTGGTACGAAATCGGCATCAAAGATAGCTATGAATTCCCCTCTGGCTACCTTGAGTGCTTCCTGTAATGCTCCGGCTTTATATCCATGACGCAACCGACGATGCAGGTAATGGATATCAAATCCTGCCCTGCTGTAAAATTCTACCTGTTCCAGACATACCTGGCGGGTGTGATCGGTTGAATCATCCAGTACCTGTATTTCCAATTTATCTTTAGGATACTCCAACTCACATACCGCCTTGATCAGACGTTTGGCTACATATACCTCATTATAAATAGGTAACTGAATCGTGACTTGTGGAAAATGATCGGCAATGGGATGAATTTTCTTTTTCTTTCGCCCCCGTAAATACCTATAAACCAGGTAGAGTGCTTCAACACTGAAGATACCCAACACCAGCAGAGCTATTAAGTACAAATTCAATACAAGATCACTTAACATCTTTTTACCAGTTTGCTAAAGTGTTATTCAAAATATCTTCCGATATTTTTTCAATGGCCTCATTGATAGCGGTATCTATTTCATCTTGCGTGGCTGAGGCTGACATAACGCCAAAGGCACTCAGATTTTTTTCCCACATGGTTTTGTTATTTTTAATATCTTCGCATTTCACTTTTACATTGACAAACATCTGATAACTTTCCACCTCCTCCCCGCTGGTTAAAACAGCCGCCCGTCTGGAGATGGACATAATGGAACCGCTAATGATGATATCGGCATTCGCTTCGGAGGTGATTTTTAGAGTATTATCATTAGTAAAACCAGTAATAACTGAATTGGTGAGATTCTCACGTACGTTTGGATACGCGGTATTATCATCAAACAGGGGTATCGCTACATTTTTAATATAAGATGGTAGTGACCCTTTAAATGAATAAATACAACCTGCCATGATTCCGGTCAGCACCAGAATTATTCCTACCGTTGCGCGTCTAAAGTCCATATTCTTTGATTTTCCGATATAAAGTACGTTCACTGATTTGCAATGCTCTCGCTGTTTTACGCCGGCTGCCCTCAAAATCTTTCAAGGTTTGCTTGATCATCTCCCGTTCCATATTAGCCAGGGTAGTTGGTTTTAATTCATTTTTATCATCATAAGAAATCACTTCCGGCTCCTGTGGAATTTCATAAGCCTGCTCACCACCCGATCCGGGTTGCATTGCCGTCACTATTTTTTTGACCTCCGCAATATCCAATTTCAGTGATAACAAAGTTCTGTAGATGATCTCTCTTTCGGCACGCTCCGGAGACATATTCAGTGGTACCGGTAAATTTTTAGAACCACTCTCATCCTGATGAAGCGATAAATTGGCCAGAACATAGGTGGAGTTTACCACCTCCCCTTTATTAAAAATAATAGCGGTCTCCACAAAATTTTTTAATTCGCGAATATTACCCGGCCAATCGTATTCCTGCATCTTTTGCAGTGCATCAGGGGAAAATCCTTTAAAACGGATATTTTGGCTGGCACAGTAATCGGCGGCGAATTTTTTTACCAATACCGGAATATCTGTTTTTCTCCTTCGTAAAGGGGGTACATCGATTTTAATCGCCTTTAATCGAAAATACAGATCCCGCCTGAATTCATTATTTTTAACCGCCAACTCCAAATTTTTATTGGTCGCAGCGATAATCCGTACATCGATCTTTTGAGTTTGCGTGCCACCGACCCGCATAAATTCATTTTCTTCCAGTACCCGCAGTAGTTTGACCTGGGTGTTTAACGGCATTTCTCCGATTTCATCCAGGAAGATCGTACCATGATTGGCAGACTCAAAATAACCTTTGCGTTGCCCTATAGCTCCGGTGAAGGATCCTTTCTCATGTCCGAATAATTCACTTTCCAGTATTCCTTCCGGAATAGCACCCGTATTGACTGAAATCATTGGTTGATCAGCGCGTTTACTCAAACGATGTATCGCCCGGGCTACAAGTTCCTTACCCGTTCCACTTTCACCCGTAATCAATACCGAAATATCGGTAGGAGCAATAGTCGTAACAATCCGGATAATTTCCTCTACTTCCGGTGAAGAGCCATAAAATCCAATTTGTGTTTTTATGTCGTTATATTTGAGATCTTGATTCGTTTCCATTTAAGAGAGATGAGATAACTTATTTATTTTTAACCTATTAAAATAACAAATGGTCTGTTCAAAGTCAACAACCTGTCTCTGCCGAAAAGTCATAAATTATCGTTCAATAATTCCTGTTAAATACAACTTCGCCCTTTTTCATAGTCATGATTACATGATTAATACCAATATGATAGGGCAGATAATCCAGATTGGGAATATCAAAAAAAATCAAATCCGCCTGTTTACCCTGCTCGATGCCACCCAGTTGCGCAGCACGGTTTATACTCCGTGCTGGAATGATGGTAGTAGACCAGAGCAGTTCACCCGGTAGTAATCCCATTTTAAGTGCAGCAACTGACCAGAGTAGTTGCATATTCTGGGTCATGGAACTGCCGGGATTGAAGTCGGTTGCCAGAGCTATGGGACAATCCTGTTCAATAAAACTCCGGGCCGGGGCATAATGATCCTTGCGCAGGAAAAATGTAGTAACAGGCAAAAGGACCGGAATTACCTGAGCACGTTTTAGAGCAGTAATTCCTTGAGGAGTAACCTTAAGCAAATGATCCGCAGTAACCGTCCCTAATTCAGCCGCTAATTCTGCACCTCCGGAAGCATGTAATTCATTGGCATGTATTCTGGTCAGTAGACCATACTGTTTGGCCGTTTCCAGAATATTCCGTGACTCTGCTACCGTAAAAACCCCTTGTTCACAAAACACATCACAATATTCAGCCAGTTTGCGCCGGGCTACCAAAGGTATCATTTCATCCACAATCTGCCGGATATACTCCTCACGCTGATTTTGATAGACATCAGGTATTTCATGAGCACCCATGAAGGTGGGAATCATCTGCAGAGGTTGTTCCCGGTTTAACTCGGCAATTATCTCCAGAGATTTCACTTCATCAGCAACGGTCAAACCATAACCGCTTTTAGCCTCAATGGTAGTGGTACCATACTCCAGAAAAGTCCGGAGGCGTTTAGCTGTAAGTTTTTTGATTTCCTCTTTAGCGGCTTTTTGGAATTCGCGTGCGCTATTACGGATTCCACCACCGGCCGCTGCTATCTCTTCATACGATTTGTCCTGCAGCCGCATAATAAATTCCTGTTCCCGGGTTTTCCAGAATACCGGATGCGTATGAGCATCTACAAATCCCGGTAGTATACAACATCCCTTACCATCAAGCATCTGCACATCGGAGTGACGAATGGGAGAGTGGTGATCGGTACGGATATCTTCGATCAAGCCATCACGGATCAGGATTTGTGGATTCCTGATTTCCCGTACCACACCATATCCCTGTGGTTCATCGGCAGTATATAATCTTGAGATGTTGTGGATGAGAATCGCCATCGCTTGTTTTAAATATGATTTCAAGGTAAATACAGGACCCTAAAAACGGACAGGGTACGGACTTTTAAGCTAGACCTCTATTTGGGTATATCTGCCAATTTGATAAAGGCCTGATTTAATTTTTCCCAGGTTTTAGTTAATGCTTCAGATAGTACTTTTGTCCCCGTCAATACCGGCATGAAGTTCGTGTCACCATTCCAGCGCGGTACCAGATGATAATGTAAATGATCATCTATTCCTGCCCCTGCTGTTCTACCCAGATTGATACCGATGTTCAGACCATGAGGACTCATCACCTGCTGTAAAACCTGAATGGATTTGCTGAGGGTATGATGAAGATCGACCACGATGTCGTCAGAAAGCCTGGTTAAATCTGCTTCATGTTTAAAGGGAATGATCAGCAGGTGGCCATTATTGTAGGGGAACTTATTAAGCATAACAAAACAATGCTGGGAACGATAAGCGATCAGATTTTTAGGATCATTATTTTCAGCAGGGAAACTGCAAAATATGCAAACCGGGTTAGGTTCTCGTGACTCCAGAATATATTCCATGCGCCAGGGCGCCCACAAATGATCCATAATTATCCCCTGATTAATGCACAAAGCCCGATGGTTTTAGCATCGGGCTTAAAAATACAACATTCTACAGGTAGATAAAAGTTTATTCTTCCTCTTCTGTTTTTTCCTTTTTCGACTGGGCAATTATTTTTTCAGCGATTTCTGAAGGTACTTCCTCATAATGTGAAAAGTTTTGATTATGAATGCCACGCCCCTGGGTCATTGATCTCAATAAAGTCGAATATTTATGAAGTTCAGCCAGAGGAACCTGAGCATTAATAACCTGGAAACGGCCGTCACTGTCCATACCGATGATTTTACCACGGCGGCTTGAAATATCACCCATGATGTCACCCATGTACTCTTCTGGAATTTTTACGGTGAGGGTGTAGATCGGCTCCAGTAAAACAGGTTTGGCCTCCATAAAAGCCTTTTGAAAGCCCATGGAACCAGCAATTTTAAAAGCCATTTCCGAAGAATCCACAGCATGATAACTACCATAAAAACAGGAGACCCTGACATCAACGACCGGATACCCGGCCAGAACCCCTTTACTCATACGTTCCACTACCCCTTTTTCAACTGCTGGCACATACTTGCCGGGAATTACTCCACCAACAATGGCATCAACAAATTCAAATCCCTTGCCGCGTTCCATTTTTTCCAAACGCAAATGACAGTCACCATATTGACCGCGACCACCTGATTGTTTTTTATATTTACCCTGAGCCTCGGATTTACTTTTAATCGTTTCACGATAAGGAATCTTAGGCTCCTCTTCTACCACTTCCACATGATATTTGTTTTTCAACCGCTTCAGAATACTCTGTAAATGCAGTTCACCCTGACCGGAAACTATGGTTTGTTTTAACTCCGCATCATACTGGCCGATAAAAGTAGGATCTTCTTCATGCAGATTATGCAGACCGGTACTGATCTTTTCTTCATCCCCTTTGGCTTTGGGTACAATGGCCGTGCGGATTTTAGGTTGGGGGAAGGCGATGGGCGGATATATAATCACCTTATTTTTATCGCATAGCGTATTACTGGTATGGGTTTCTTTCAGTTTCACTACCGCTCCCACATCACCAGCTAAAATACGCTCCACATTCTTTTTATTTTTGCCATTCAGCACAAAAAGTTGACCAATTCGTTCGGATCTGCCCCGGTCAACGTTGTAAAGATCGTCACCTGTTTTGACCGCGCCTGAAAAAACACGCATATAGGATAATTCACCGACATGAGTTTCCGATACGGTCTTGAAGACCAGCGCTGATGCGGGTGCGGTAATATCACACGTTCGTTGGACCTCTTTCCCGGAGTCATCTTTACCGCTGACCGGTGGCATGTCGATGGGTGCAGGCAGAAAATTGACGATCACATCATTCAGCCGTTTGACCCCCACATTATCCGTGGCTGCTGTGCAAAACACGGGAAAAACCTCCTGGCGGAGAATAGCTTTGCGCAAACCGTTTTTAAATTCCTCCTCGGTTAGTTCGCCTGCTGAAAAATATTTTTCCATCAGGGCATCATCGCTTTCAGCCACTGCTTCGATCAATTTTGAATGTAACTCAGTTGCTTTTTCCTGCAGATTGGCCGGGATATTTTCTTCACTATAGCTACCAGTGCCATCAGTAGAATACTTTAAAACCTTCATACGTACCAGATCGACTATCTGATTGAATCCAGGTCCCGTTTTAATGGGAAGTTGAGCCAGTACTACTTTATGTCCGAAACTTTGCTGTAATGCGGCAAAAATGGAATCAAAATTTACATTTTCCTTATCCAGGCGATTGATAACAATAATACGCGGTAATTTCTGCTTTTCGGCTTCTTCCCAAACCAATTCGGTACCTACTTCCACGCCACCTGTAGCAGATACAAGCACCAATACACTGTCCACTGCCCGGAAAGCACCTACAACCTCACCAAAAAAATCGGTATATCCCGGCGTATCCACTACGTTTATTTTAGTGTTGTTCCATTCGCCGTGCAGCAAAGATGCGCCGATTGAGATCTGACGTTCAATCTCTTCATCATTGTAATCGGATAACGTAGATCCCTGTTCGACTTTACCAATTCTGGTAATTTCACCCATATTAAATAACATGGCTTCAGCCAGACTGGTCTTTCCTGCACCGCCATGTGCCCCCAAGGCAATATTCCTTAATTGATCAGACTTGTAAACTTTCAAATTCCCTCCTTTATTACAGCAGAGATAAATATTATTAATTATAGTGACTTATAAAAAGTCGCAAATATAGAAAAAGAAAGTAACAAAATATCAAAATTTTTGCAAGGAAAAATTGGAGACTTCCCAATCAAAAAGTCTATTATTTGGGGGTCAACACTCGCAGGCCATTGAAAATGACAATTAAACTGGCACCCATATCGGCGAAAACTGCCATCCATAAAGTGGCCAGACCAAGGGTAGCCAGAATCAGAAAAATTAATTTCAAACCCAGAGCAACAACAATATTTTGCTTGATCAGACGCAGGGTCATGGTACTCAATTGTCGCAGTACATTAAGTTTGGTAAGATTATCATCCAGCAGAGCGATATCGGCTGTTTCGATAGCCACATCTGAACCGCCGGCACCCATGGCAATGCCAACATCGGCACTGGCCAGAGCCGGAGCGTCATTTATTCCATCGCCAATCATAGCGATGCTACCAAACTCATTTTTTAATTTTTTCAGAATCTCGACTTTTTCGTTGGGTAATAATTCAGCAGCATAATCGTCCAGTTGCAGACCTGCGGCCACAGCTGCCGCGGTACGATGATTATCTCCGGTCAACAGAA
>CAYSHN010000071.1:0-11119 GCA_964430815.1 uncultured Calditrichota bacterium
GTCCTCGCGGTCAAGAAACACCTGGGTCGGAATCAGACGTATTCCATATTGTACTGCATATTGCCGTTGGTCGTCTTTCCATACATCGTAAAAGATAATTTTGATCTGTTTATCGTATTTTTTCTCGAGAGAGGCCATGACAGGTTGCATCATACGGCAGGGTATGCAATTCACCGAACCTAATTCAATAAAAGTAATCATTGGGCTATTTTCTGGTACTGCAGAATAGGATGCTTGGATCGCCTCTTTTTTATTCTCAGACTTGCTACTGCAGCTGAGAAAAATAGAAGTCACCAGGTAAATTATTGCCATCATATAATTTTTCATTTGAACTCTCTCACCTTCTACACGCTTATCCGCTTAAAGTATTTTTTGCCAAACCAGAGGGCTACATTAACCAGACTGATCAGCACTGGTACTTCTACCAGCGGACCTATAACCGTGGCAAATGCCGCCTGTGAATTAACACCGAATACCGCCACTGCCACAGCAATAGCAAGTTCAAAATCATTGCTTCCTGCAGTAAAGGCTACGGTAGTTGACTTTTCATAAGAAGTGCCGATCTTTTTAGCCAGGAAAAATGTTGTGAAGAACATAAAGGCAAAATAAAAAGTATAAGGTATGGTGACCCGAATGACATCCAGCGGAAGTTCAATAATTTTTTCCCCTTTGAATGAAAACATTACAAATATGGTAAAGAGCAACGCAACAGGGGTTAATATAGATACTCGGGGAACATATTTTCTGAAATACCAGTCGTCCCCCTTAAAGCGGCGAAATAGCAGATTGGAAATTAACCCGGCCATAAACGGAATCCCTAAATATATCAGAACCGTAAAGGCAATTTCGCCAATTGATACTTCCACTATTGTACCGCTAAGACCAAATAGTGGCGGTAAGATGGTAATAAACACATAGGCATAGACCGAATACAAAAATACCTGAAAAATGGCATTAAAGGCCACCAATCCGGCAGCTAACTCCGAATCCCCTTTGGCCAGATCGTTCCAGACTAAAACCATCGCAATACAGCGGGCCAGGCCTACCAGGATTACACCAACCATCAGTTCAGGTTTATCCGGCAATAATAAAATGGCCAGGAAAAACATTACAAAAGGACCGACAACCCAGTTTTGAATCAACGAAAGAAAAAGTAATTTTAAATTACGAAAAACCAATGGCAATTTATCATAACGCACCTTAGCTAGTGGTGGATACATCATCAGAATCAGGCCGATGGCAATGGGAATATTTGTTGTACCTACGGATAATCTATCCCAGAATCCGGCAATCCCCGAAAAAAGATATCCTAAAATCACACCCAAAAACATGGTTAGAAAAATCCACAGAGTTAAATAACGGTCGAAAAACGATAATTTTTTAGACACCGATTCCATAATTTTGTCCTTATAAAAATTCAGATTTTACTTTACGGTTTCCCTGATCCAGTTCACGATCATGGATTTGGTTGGAAGCCTGCCGCTGCTGATGACTTTACCATTTATCAACAAACCCGGCGTCATCAATATACCCAGTTCATGAAAGCGTTTGATATCGGTTACTTTTTCGATCTGGGCTTCGATCTTTTCTTCTGATACCGCTTCCTGACAAAGGGCTTCTAATTTCTGACAGTTATAACAACCCGGCCCGACCACCTGGATATAAATCATATGATTCTCCTTTACTTTATGATTCTAGTTTCTGATATAAAGTATTCAATTTTGAACAATATATTTCCCGAGAGATTTTTTTCTCAACTTTCATTGTCAAGATCCTTTAATATACTTTATATAAAAATCATAAAAAGCCGATCTGATCTCGTCACGTACTTTGCGAAAAACCATTAATATCTCTTCTTCCGTTCCGCTGGCAGCGGCGGGATCTTCAAATCCTATATGCAGGCGATGTTTTACTTTTCCCAAAAATACCGGGCAGGTCTCGCGGGCCTGGTCGCAGACAGTAATGACAAAATCGAAAGACCGCTGTATGAGTTTATCGATACTTTGGGGAGTATTGGCACTGAGATCGATTCCCACCTCTTTCATTACCTCAATCGCTTTTGGATGTACCTGAGCGACCGGAGCTGTGCCTGCGGAATCCACCTCCAGCCTGTTATCAAAGGCTTTTAAAAATCCTGCGACCATCTGGCTGCGACAGGAATTGCTCGTGCAGAGTATTAAAACTTTTATTTTCTTCACTTTTTTCTTTTCAATTCAATATTACTAATTTCAAATCTCTCTAAACAAGGGCTCCGTATATCAAACCGGCTGCGGTGGAAAAAACGACTACCAGCAAAACATAGACGACGGTTTTTTGTGTACCCAGAATACTGCGTAACACCAGCATGCTGGGTAAACTCAGAGCCGGACCGGCTAATAACAGAGATAGTGCTGGTCCTTTCCCCATCCCATTGGCTAGCAAACCTTGCAGAATAGGCACTTCAGTCAAGGTAGCAAAATACATAAAGGCGCCGACTACCGAGGCAAAGAGATTAGCAAACAGGGAATTCCCACCCACTAACCCGGATATCCAACGATCCGGTATAATTCCCTGGCTGCCAAATGGCGTTCCCAACAAAAACCCAGATAACAGGACACCCATCAACAACAGAGGTAAAATCTGTTTGGCAAATCCCCAGCTGGCCGACAACCATTCCTGTGGCTCTCCTGGTGAGAGTGATAACAATAGGATCAGCATAATTACTGCCATTATAAAAGATATTAACGGATTATCAGGTAAGAATAAAACGGTAGCAATTACCGGGAAAGCAGCCAATATCACATAAACCGGATTAATATGTAAAAATTTAACCAATGAATAAATCAACAGTATACCCGCCAAACCGGTTAACCACCATTTATAATCAAAAACCAGATTCCAAAAACCAACCGTTGTTTCCGGTTTGCTCCAGGTAGCAAAGATCAAAATAGCTACCAGAGTAAAGAAGTGAAACGATGTTTGCCAGAAAGGTCGTTGTTCTTTGACTTCGGGCAGAGTCAACTGGGAATTCGCTTTTTCCATTTCTTCCCGGCGGTAGATAAAATGCATGGTCAATCCGATCAGAATACTAAGCGTCACAGCCCCGATTACCCGGGCCACTCCTATTTCCATCCCCAGAATCCGGGCAGTCAGGATGATGGCCAGTATGTTGATCGCCGGGCCGGAATAAAGAAAAGCAATGGCCGGACCTAATCCTGCACCCCGTTTATGGATGCCGGAGAAGAGTGGTAACACCGTACAGGAGCATACTGCCAGGATAGTACCGGAAACTGCAGCAACTGAATAAGAAAGCCATTTTTTAGCCTGTGCACCGAAATATTTTATTACGGCCGCCTGGTTGATGAATACCGAAATGGTACCGGCTATAAAAAAAGCGGGTACAAGGCAGAGCAACACATGCTCCCGGGCATACCATTTTACCAGTTCCAATCCTGCATAAACTGACTGTTTAAATCCGCTGTTCTCCAGTGGTATGAAATAGACCAATAAGAATATACCGCTTAGCCACAGCAGTGTCTTGTATTCTTCTTTCCAACTCATATCTTTTGGTCCTGTGATGTCTATTTAAAATCGTTATAGTCTAGTTGAATCCACAAATCTTATTGCGGTCAATTGTCCGCACTTTTTCCCGATCTGCATCAATAACTTTATCAGCAGGCAACCAGCTGGAAAGCAAATTTAATATTTCCTGGATATAAATCTGAACTGGTTCCGGATTCAGTTTGTAATTGACCCACTTGCCTTCCTTTTCATCAATGATCAGATCGGCTTCCCGCAACAAGTACAGATGTTTGGATACCGTCGATGTAGCCAGATTTAAAATTGCAGTTATCTCACAGACACAGAGTGGTTTTTTCTCCAGCATTTTAATAATCCGTAACCGGTTAGGATCAGAAAGGGCTTTAAATATTTTTACTATATCTCTCATGGTAAACAATCTCATTTCGTTAATTGACGAAATATAATATATATTACCAAACCTGTCAATAAGGCCTGCTTTATTTATCGAACTTGTATTTATAATTTTATTGCCTGGAATATGGATTGTACTTACTATAATGATCAAAAATTAGAATGAGTTTTGTCCCGGACTTGAACAACTATCCAGACCAGGATGATACATATTTTTCATTTACCTGTAACCCTGTATCTTAATTAATGGATAACACTATGACCCGACTTTTGAGTCTGTTCCTGAGTGATGAGCGTATTGTCGAGTTAATCCGGAAAGGGGATGACCAGGCTCTGAGCTGGCTCTATAATAAACATTTACATATGATAACCAAATATATCCAGGCCAACCATGGTAACGACTATGATGCTTCTGAACTTCTACAGGATGCCCTGGTTATACTATGGGAGAAAATCCGGCGTAATGAATTTATACTGGAGTCAAAATTATCTACATTTTTATATGCTGTGGTCAAAAAGAAATGGCTGCAGGAATTGGTCAGACGCCGGAGATATACAACACTGGAGAAAGTGGATAATAATCCGGGGCCGGATCAGGATGCCATGGAACAACTCCAGGATAAAGAACAGGTCGCCATGGTCAGAAAATGCCTGGAAATGCTTTCGCCCCTGTGTCAAAAAATAATGACCTTGTATTATTATGAAGATAAATCCATGACTGAGATTGCGACCTTGACCGGACTGGCCAATGAAGATGTGGCCAAATCAAAAAAGTATCAGTGCAAAAAAGATTTAGAAGTTTTAATTAAATCTGCATTGCATTAAATCCATGGAGTTTATTCATGAATAAATCATTTTGCGAAAAAATAGATCGTGAGTCCCTGGTCGAAGAATATGTGCGCGGTAAACTACAGGGTGAAATACGCACTCAATTTGAACAGCACCTGCAGGAATGCGAACGACATACCCAGGCTGTGCAACTGGAAAAATCATTGCGCAACGGAGTAATCGAGTTTGCCCGGAATCAAATTCGTTCAAACATACGTAAGGACCTGCGGCGGCCACAGGAGGAGGTACGCTATGCTATACTACGTTATGCTGCTTTCCTGTTCGTGGCGGTCGTGGTTCCACTGATGCTATACTACCAGTTTCGGATTTTTCAACCTGATATCAAATCATCCAGGATAGTAACAACTCAGAAAGTAACCGTGGATTCTTCACAAGAACACAGCGCTCGAAACAAAGAAAAATCCGCGAGACCGATCACTGAATCTGCTGCAGCAAGAACAGTTACCGACCGGGCCAAAAAGAGCAAATCCGTTCCACCGGTAGTAGAGACATCAGCTGAAGCAGAGCAAGGAATACAGCTGAATGCTGCATTGCCGGATATGGAGTCAAATAGTAGAGCAGATGAGAAATTAGCTAGCCAACCTGCACCACCGACTGCGGAACAACCATCCTTAACCATGGAAAAACAAGCGGGTACTGAAATCGGTCAAATTGCTACTGGTGCACAAGGTGTACCACCAGAATCAATAGTGGAGTCTCAACTATCCATGATTAAGGCTGATGAATCAAAAACGGAAGATCTGGAGAAAAAAAGTGCCGGAGGGTATGCGAAAAAAGAACAATATGCACCTATACCAAGTAATTTAAAAGAGGGTGATTCAAGTCGGAATGAGATTGTTTTCATGGTGGATGGTATCTCGGTCCGTGGACAGAAGCCTTCGATTGATGATCAAAATATTGATAATCAAATTACTACCCAGCAAGCAAATCTATTAACTTGTACTGCCGGCCTGGATAGCACCGATTTTCTGACAGTAAAGTTTATAATCACCAGGCAGGGATTGGTGGAAAATTTGCAAGTCATTTACACCAATATACAAACCAAAAATGTTGAGCAGTGTATCATTGAAAAAATCCGGCATTGGAAATTCAAAGCACCCGTACAAAAAACGGTTGTAACCAGAAGAATAAATCTGAAACAATAGCTATTTTCTGCTACTTCATTCTTCCTTATTATAGAATTCACTCCCGAATTTTTATGAAACCTTTTCAAGGTATACGAATTTTTCTTATTCTTCTACCAGGAGCGTTGCTCTTGGCTTACTTATGAAATCCCTGCGGGATTTATAACCTGTCATAATTTATAATACATCGACTGCCTGTTAACCCTGAAAGGGTTTTATATTTCAGGCTAGGGTATCACCCTGGTCAAGCGGTATTCTATAAATCATATACCCTGTAAGGGTTATATAAAATAAACATCAAGTCTAAGTGTCAGATATTAATCAACCCTGAGAATTTACTTTAGAATTATCCCAGATTTATTTATTTTAAAACCAGATTTACAAAAGTTGAGGTTCTGCATGTCCGAAAAGATCATCGAATGCGTCCCGAATTTTTCTGAAGGACGGGATAAGAACATTATTGATCAGATTACCTCCGAAATTAAGAAAGTGAATGGTGTTGAACTGCTGGATATCGATCCGGGATATGACATGAACCGGACGGTGGTCACCTTCATTGGCAATCCGGCTGGCGTTCAAGTCGCTGCTTTTAACGCTATAAAGAAAGCAGCGGAACTAATTGACATGGCTAAACACCGTGGTGCTCATCCCCGTCTTGGTGCTACTGATGTCTGCCCTTTTGTTCCGGTTAGTGGAATTTCCACTGAGGAATGTATTCAATTGAGCGAAGCAGTCGCACGCCGTGTGGGGGAAGAATTAGGAATCCCTGTTTATCTATATGAAAAATCTGCACGAACCACCCAGCGCCGGAATCTGGCCTATATTCGTATGGGGGAATATGAAGCCTTGCCCGAAAAACTGAAGAAGACTGAATGGAAACCCGATTTCGGCCCTGCTAAATTTAATTCACGCAGCGGTGCAACGGTAATCGGCGTACGTGAATTCTTGGTCGCCTATAACATCAACCTTAATACTAGTGAAGTAAAATATGCCACAGACCTTGCTTTCGAGTTGAGAGAAAAAGGCCGTTCGGTTCGCCGGGGCAATATTTTGCCTTTCTATTTTAAAGGTCAGGAAGTATTAAAATATCAACCAACTGTTTATCCCTGCGGTAACTGTGACTTTACAGCTAAAACCATGCCAGACCTGATCAAACATTGTGCCGATTTGCATAATTACGACCTGGCCGAATTACTGCAACTTAATGGAATTGATCCGAAAAAACCGGAAGGACAATCAGTCAAAAAACCCGGGAAATTTAAGCAGTGTAAAGCCATCGGTTGGATGGTGCCACAATACAAACGAGCACAAATCTCTATCAACCTGACCGATTATAAAGTGACCCCCATGCATGTCGTACTGGAAGAAACACGCCGTCTGGCGGTCGAACGCGGTCTGGTGGTAACCGGTAGCGAAGTGGTGGGTATGGTTCCGTATGACGCCCTGCTGGAAAGCGGAAAATACTATTTAAGAAAACAGGGACGATCCCTGGGCATCCCATTATGGGATATTCTGGAAATAGCCGTTCAATCATTAGGACTGCGGGATCAAACTGATTTCAATATCGAGAAACGTGTGCTGGGTTTACCATTGCGCAGAACCAACGAACTGGTGCAATTAAACCTCCGGGACTTCACCGATGAAGTATCACGTGAATCCCCAGCGCCGGGAGGTGGATCCGTCTCAGCTCTGGCCGGAGCCCTGGGTGCTGCCCTGAGTTCCATGGTCGCCAATCTGGCTATTGGCAAACGAGGCAGTGCAGGGGTGGAAGAAGACCTTCGACCGGTGGCCGAACGTGCCCAGGAACTAAAAGACATCCTGCTGAAGGCTGTAGATGAAGATACTGATGCCTTCACCGCTTTTCTGGCCGCCTGTAAATTACCAGACCGTAATACTGAGGATAAAAAGAAAAAAGAACAGGCTATGCTGGAGGGCTTAAAACAGGCCGTAGCTGTTCCTTTGACCACTGCCCGCAATTGCTTTGAAGTACTTGAATTGGCCTGCCTGGTAGCAGAGAAGGGAAACCCCGGGTCGGTCAGTGATGCAGGTGTCAGTGCACATCTTGCTTTTGCCGGAGTAAAGGGCGCCATTCTGAATGTGTTAATTAATTTGCAGCAACTAAGCGATCAGAAGTTTAATCAGAAGATGATCACCACTTGTCGAAAACTGGAAACTGATGCTCAAAAAAAATTGAATCAGATTACGGTCCTGGTAGAGGAAAAAATACATACCCGGCTAAGAGGGGAATCAGAAGATCTGGATTCAAAAGAATAATAATTGATACTTAGCTGTACGCCAACAGTCGTCTACGGAGTGAGCATATCAATTCTTATATTAAATAAAATTTTACAGCCGTATACAGGTTTGAGATGTTACCGGAATTGATAAAAGAAAAAGAAATACAATTCAGTACAACTGGATATTTACAATTCAGCCGGGAAGAACTGGATAAATTGAATGAGCAGAACGTGGCGTTACTCGAAAACCACTTTCGTGGTCATACCATGATGCTATTACCGGAAAGTGAAATAAAGTTCTTCGAATGGTTGAAGGAAATGGACTTTACCGTTTGGGATGACCTCTGGCGGGATCAGGAAAATGCTTACCATGTCAGCATTGATTTTCTTCATCATTTTTTACCAAACAAAAACGGATTTCCTATTTGTGACTTAATGGGCCAGGAAAATTTCTGGTTTTCGGTAAAGCATATCAAACCAAAAGGGCGGGAATTATTTGAAAGGATAAAAGAGAAATTAAACAACGATGTAAAATTCACCTTTGAAGAAGCACTACTGTACGAGATTGCATTGGGATCAATAGACATCTGGCATTTCTGCTACCGCTATACCTATCCGGTTCAAGGCGCCAAACAAAAAGTGCTGCAGATGCACACTGATGATCTGCTGGTACATCTGGGTAAACGCGAAGATCTGGTGGGATATCTAGATGTGTAGAAGCACCCTTAAGGTGCTACGCACCTTAAGGGTGGCTAGGATTCGCATAACAATACATACACCCAAAATAACACGGCTGCTGTTCATAATCCCCGATATCGATCGATCTGGTACAACCACAGTCACTTCTGGTTGGTGCCTTAGCCTGACTTACCAGAGTGTTACCATTTAATCGGTTCAGCAATTCCCCCGAGATACAATGCCCTTTTTTTATAACCGGGTCGACCAGTTTATCATTGCAACAACTATATAATTCAACCTGATATTTGGCCGCGGCCTCTTTTAATCCTGATAGAATACGCTGCGCAGCAGCTGCAGATCTCTTATAACTGACCAGCCTGTGATCCGGAAATCTTTGCTTAAAACGTCGCAGGAATTTCTGGTAGGGCGTTACAAAACTGAAATAGCAGGTGTGTATATCCAGACCACTCATCTGGCGACAGAGATCTTCATACTCCTGCGGGGAATAATTGCTAAGCACTTCTGCAGATTCCTGCCAGATAACAATAGGATCGTAACGCCAGATAATACGTTCCGGACCATAATACCCTGCTAATTTTTCAACTTGTTTCATCGCTTGTACTGCCGGCAACTGAGAGCTCTCCAGTTGATAGTGATGGGATAATATGGTAAAATGAAAAAATAAATTATAATCAGCAAATGTTTCCCGTCGTTTTAAAAAGCGCTGATAATTGCGTGACCAGAATACTATCCATTCCACCTGTTCCGGTCGCAGGTCAACCTCGAAGTACTGCGCTTTATATACCGGATTCTGGACCTTTGCTTTACCGGCACGGACCGCTTTGATAAACCAATCAAGATAAAATGCCGGGATATCTGTACGCCGCGATGCCGAAATAATAGTTTTCATTTCTTAGTTGCTTCAATTTTATGGCGTATCTTCTCAATCGTCAATGGTGCCGAGCCTTCGTAATGATTATTTACATTTACATACACATCCAATTTCCGTGCATTCAGGTCAGTAATAATCTCAGTAATCCGTGATATTTCTTTATTGCGTGGTTCAATTATCTTGTTCCACATCCCGCCGCTTTTTTCTTCAACACTATTGCGATCCGGGCCATGTAAACGGATAACAACCGGTGATACCAATTTCTCTGCAAATTGATCATATATATCAGAAAGAGCAGGCATATAATAACCCTGTAAAAACACGTGACTCAGTTTTAATATCTTTAGAAATTTAAAATAGGAGCTATTCAAATAATTTGGATTACGTATTTCTATGGCCAGTTCAAACCTGCGGCCAACCTGGTTTACAAACTGTTCCAGTTTATCAATAAATTCCTGTTGGGACTTCATTTTCTGTTTATTTAAATATTCGAATTGCAGCATCAGCACACCGATATGTTTATGCATTGGAGTGAGGATATCCAGAAAGCGATTGTACAAATCTGTTGAAAGAAAAAACGGATTTAGCTGTAATTCCTTCGTTTTATCTTTACGATAATAATGGGTCAAAGTGAGACTATTAGGGAACTTTATGCTAAATTTGAAGTCCGGGGGAACAGCCTGCACATACTCCTGCACTACCGCCGGTCTTGGTAATACAACTTTACCGCCGGGAAACAAGGACCAGAACCATTGATCGATTTCAACCGTATTATACTTCCGGCTGTACTCCGCCAAGTAATTCAGATCAATCGATTGAGAATAAACCAACCCCCGCCAGGAGTCATATTTCCAGCTGCAGGTACCGATGTATATATTAGACATAATCATTTTTTCTTTCTGGATTTATTTCTGAAGGAACAAAGGCACACAGGCACAGAGGCACAAAGAGACCAATTGATGTTTGCTTAGTGCCGGAGTGCCCTAGTGCCTTTATTTTACTCAGGGACTCAGGTACTAAGGTACTTCATCACATAAATATCAAATCGATATCCCCCTTTCCCTTCCTGGGAATCACCGGTACCTCACCGGTCAGATCCACAATCGTGGAAGGTTGGGAAATAATCAGACCACCGTCCAATATCAGGTCTAAGTGGTCCCCGATTCGTCGTTCAATTTCCAGAGGATCATTCAGTACCTCATCGGCCCCGGCCGGAACACTGGTACTGATAATCGGTCGGCCCAGTAACTTGACCAGCTGATGGCACAATTCGTTTTTAGGTATGCGGATACCAACAGTGCCGCGTTTTTGATTCAGCAACTTGGGAGTTTTACTGGTAGCCGGTAGTATAAAAGTAAACGGTCCGGGCAAACACCTTCTCATGATCTTATAACTCTGGTTGGAAATATAGGCATAGTTGGATATAT
>CAYSHN010000072.1:0-11062 GCA_964430815.1 uncultured Calditrichota bacterium
ATCTTCTGCCGAAAGAGTATCCAGTTTAGCTAGACCATGATAGGTTTTGATAGCCAGATCATATTCTCTCAGATGGTATTCCGCTTTGGCTAAGGCGCGGATGGCCTCAACTGAATTTTTCTGTATGGTTAGAATATGTTCGGCAGTAGTTTTGGCATCGCTGTAACGATCGACTTTTATTAACGATTCCAGGTATATCAACCAGGCTTTATTATTGTCAGGTTGACGTTGGACAAACGGCTCGAGAAAATTTACTGCATTGGCATACTGCTTGGCAGCATAATATAATTGGCCCAGTTCCCAGGCGGCCTGGTCATTGGTCGGATCCATTTTTAATATTCGTTGATAGCATTTGGCCGCCTCATTATAACGACGGTATTTATAATGAAGTTTAGCTAATTTATAGGATAAGTCCACTTGGGTCGAGTCGAGTTCGATACCTTTCTCCAGTTGCACAACAGCCATAGCATCAGCACCTAATTTCAGATAGGCGTCATATAATCCTCTATAGACGTTCACATTATATGGCTCAGCTTCCCTGGCATTGGTATAAGCGACAACCGCGTTTTCGGCGGAATCAGCCAGTACGTAGATACTCCCTTTTTGCATTAATAAACGGGGGTTATTTTTGATTCTTTTTAATCCTTTATCAAGGAGGGCCAGTGCTTCGCTGAAATGTTTTTTCTGGGCGAGTGCTTGTGTGACTACTATATAACTCTTGGCCGAATCATTTTCTACTTCCAGCATTTTTCTTCCCCAGTACTCGGCCGAATCGAGTTGACTTTTTTCCAGATAGATCTGTCCCAGCAGATAATAAGCATTCAGATTGGACGGAAATCTCTGGATGGTCTGCTTGAGCAGGGTAATGGCTTCGGCTATTTTATTTTGTTTCAATAAAGCCTTGGCATTATCATAATCTACCTGCGCTTCACACCACAGCACCGTTAGAAATGTGCATAGTATAACCAAGATCAATGTGTTCTGTTTTCTCATTTTACAAATGCTCCTGAGTTATTTGAACTAAACGAACAGGCATCGTTGCGGGAACTAATCCGTAGTTTAAAATTATCTTCTGACCCACAGCACTGGCAATAAATGAACTGAGTCCTAAGGCTAATTCCGATTTATCGGATCTTACATAAACATATACCGGATAATGAAGTGGGTATTCTCCACCATATATATAGGCCTGATATGGAAAGTAATTATGCAATTTATTAGTGGAGTCAACAACTCCGATTGACAAGAGACGCACTGCTGCGGAATCCGGCGTTGATCGAATCGAACCGTAACAGGCATTGGATATTATGCCCAGGGCGGATTTATTTTTTATGGTATATTGCACAATATCAAACTGTTTAGCTAAAATTGTATCCGGGAAAAAAATATAAGTACTGTCCAGCAGATGTTTTTGGATTAATTCAAAACTGCCGGAATTTTTTCCGGTACAGGCCAGATCAATTTCACCAGATTGATCGGATCCATCCAGCAATTTCCAATCGTTAATTTCACCCTGCAGTACCTTTTTAAGATTCAGCAAAGATATGTTTTTTATATTATTATTGGCATTGACCATAATTACTAGCGCGTCCAGTGCCACCTTGACCTCCTGTACTGCCAGTTGAGCCTGCTTATAAACCTGGCGTTCCTCATCATTCATGGCCCGATCGATCAAAATGAAGTTGATACTGTCATTGAGCATATTAACAATGGCTTCGCGGGTACTGGCCGGGATAACCGTAAATTGTGCTTCCGGATATAACTCCTGGAAACGGCTGGCTTCTCGCTGGGTCAGATCCTGATACCCATCGGATCCCTGAACGGTCAGCCGGCCCTTGGTAGCATTCTCTTTCTCTTCGACATAACAGCTGCTTATCATTAAAGCGATTAAAAAGACTAATAATTTTTTAATCATCGCTGTACCTCCTTCTGTCTCTCCGTTTTTGCAAAGTGGTAACCGAAAAACGATAGACGCCCAATAGAATCAGCACAACACCAAACATATTCCTGGTGAAAGCCGGTACCGGGAAATCCCACCAGTTCAGAATAATGGACAGTCCGAAAAGCAGCGAGACAGAACCGACAGCATATCCCAGTAACCTTGGTATATCAAACTTTTTCATGGTGCTTATTAATTCAATTTAAAGACAAAAGGTAAAGACACCCATACTGCTACCGGTCCATTATTCATTACAGCTGGTGTAAAAATCCACTGGTTAACCGCTTCAAGCACCGGTTTGTCGAATAAATCCGAATTGCTTTTGATGATTACGACCTGGCGTATTTTCCCCTCTTGGTCAATCCAGACCTTAGCCCATACTTTTCCTTCTATTCCTGCTCGACGGGCAATTTCCGGATATATGGGATTGACCTGCTTGATAATTATAGGTTGTTTTTCAACAGGTTTGAAAGGGGGAGGGGGTTGATTATCAGGATTAAGCTCAAATCCATCCCAATCCTCCTTAATACCTCCACCAATACCTCCACTAATTAGTCCTTCAGCGCCTCTATCTTCCCCTCTGGGGTAGGATTTTTCCGGATTGATCTGTGCCTCCGGTACCGGTATGGGTGTACCGTCTTCCAGCAAATTTGAAAGATCGGCAACTCGTACTCCAATCTGATTAATAGGGACCCCTCCTATCGAAGGTAGCTGGCCTAATACAAAAGGCCCGCTGAATTCAATGCGTTTACGTTTGATAAAAGTATGCTCCAGACTTACAGAATACCAGTAGACAGACAACCCTAGGCTGTACAGAATCGCCGCCAGAGTCAGTCCGGTTAGTGCAAATTTCTGTAATTTTTGCTTCAGTTCGCAGGCACCGTAACAGGTCATAGGGGGCGACAGCAAAATTTGATGTGTCATTTTTAGATCCTCCCTAATTCATGTACATGCCGCGCAACTTAAACGCGCTCGGTTCATCTCTACCGTCTACTCTCTCCCCCGGCAAAATCAGGGGAGAGAGTAGGCCATTTTGTTCCTGTTTATTTATTCAACTTAAAGACAAAAGGTAAAGATAACCATACCGCCACTGGACCGGTACTCATCAATGCCGGTGTAAAAGTCCATTTATTAACAGCATCTATTACCGCTTGATTAAAAATTTCCGAATCACTCTTAATAATGACTACCTGGCGGATTTTTCCTTCCTTGTCGATCCAGACCTTAGCCCATACTTTTCCCTCAATTTCCGCTTTGCGGGCAATTTCGGGATAGGTGGGATCAATACGTTTAACTATAGTTGGTCCCTTCTGGAACGGTACAAAATCGGGGGGCGGTTGATCGTCAATTTGGATGTCCTGTTCAATTTGGACTCCTCCTCCTTCTCCGGTACCTTCACTAACAGCTCCTTCGGAGCTCATTTCCTGCTGGGTAGCCAGGGTTTGCTCTGGACTTACCTCCGCATCCGGAACCGGTACAGGAATACCAACGCTTGGTTTAGCCGTCGCACTGGCGACAGATACAGAAGGCGCGACATTCGCAGAACCGGCAATGGAAGGGGGCGGACCCAGATCGGTGTATTTCATAATTCTAATGGTCCTAGTTGGCGGTTCTTCTAAACTTTCCAAATATACCGATAACCAATAGGTGCCCAGGAGTATACCATGGACAAGAGCGGCCAGGGCGAGTCCCCAGGTGGCATATTTCTGGAATTTTTTCTTGAATTCGAAGGCACCTGCATAGGTTAAAGGGGGTAGTGCAGCTATATTCTGAGTCATTTTTTATTACCTCCTTAAGTTATGTGCCTAATACACGTTTAACGATATCCTTATCGTATTGTTTAAAAGGAGCAATACTGAAACGGGTAATACCGGCCAGGTTCAATTCATCCATGAGGTTAACCATCATCTCGTAGGTACTTTCACGCTCCACCTTTAACAGCGTTACCAGTTTCTTGGGATTTTCTTTTAGATTTTTTACCAGCATCTGTCTCAGATCTTTAAACTCAATGGTAACAGGTGGTTCGATTCCGAAATTCCATAATATGGTTCCATCGGTAATGACCCGCAGGGTCAGAAGATCTGATTCACCGACTGGGACCTTATCTTCTCCTTTAGGCAGATTGATTTCCATGGTTTGTGGTGTATTGAAAACCGTAGTCAACATGAAAAAGGTAATCAATAACATGACCACATCGACCATTGGTGTCATATCAATACGAACCGGAATTCTTTTTTTAGTTTTTTTCTGTTTTTTACCTTTTTTTGTCGAACTTTTGGGCTCGGCAACTGATGCACCAGCCATGTCTCACCTCATTATGTTTTTTCAAGTTCGGTCACCAAATTAAACTTGGTGATATTTGCTTTTTGTAGAACATCCATAATATCTTCTATCGGTCCATAGGGGGCATTCTTATCACCACGAATCACCGTACGCAGCCGTGGATTCCTCATCCGGGCCCGGATCATCATATTACCCAAAGTGGTTTTATCCACTTCTATTCCCGAACGCAGTTTGTTTTCTGCACCGAATATTTCTTCGCGCAGTTGTTGCGAATCGAGACCAAGGAATATTTTATTGTCTTTAGTTACGGAAATGGTCATAACATCCAACTCGGGTAATTTAAAGGCCGAATGCGAAAAAGGCAGAATCACTTCGGCTTCCTGGGGAGGACGGAATTGCGTAGTTAACATGAAGAAGGTCAGCAATAAGAATGTCACATCAACCATGGGAGTCATGTCGATGAAGATACTGATGCGACTTTTTTTGTGGACCATGATTTAATTCCTTTATATTTAAGGTTAGCGTTTGGCCAGACCTAGGGTCTGAATCATGGAATAACTGGCTTCATCAATCATGTAGGTGAAATTATCGATCCTGGTAGCGAAATAATTATAGGCGATAATACCCATAATGGCGCAGAGCAATCCACCAGCGGTATTAATCAGAGCTTCCGAAATACCGAGTGATAACTGGATCGCATCCGGGGCTCCGGATTTGGCCAGGGCTTTGAAGGCACGGATCATACCGATGGTTGTTCCCAATAAACCGGTCAGAGTAGCGATGGAAGCAACGGTAGAAAGTACCACCAGATTCTTTTCCAGCAGAGGAACTTCCAACATCATGGCTTCATCAATGGATCTTTGTATTTCTTCCATGGTTTGTTTTTGTTCCACTGGCCGTCCGGAAATTTTCAGGGTTTTGTATTTTTCCAGACCGGCGCGAAGTACATTTGCGCAGGAACCACGTTGACGGTCACAAGCTGCCATAGCTTCGTCAATCTGCTCATTATCGATAAATTTTTTGATATCCCGTAGAAATGATATTAAGGAAGCTTTACCACGTGCCGAACGAAGAGCTAAAATCCTTTCGAAAATATAGGTCACAACAATTAACGACATCATAATCAACAAAACAACCAGTGGTCCACCTTTTTTAATATAATCAGGCAGAAACATAGCATAAATCACAAATGCAATTACAAAAGTGACGATGATTAATACCGTCATGAAAATTGATTGTCTCATCTTCTTCTCCTTGTTAATGGTTTTTGAACATTTGTCTTAGTACTAATAGCCGTTTATCAGATTATTTGAATTTCATACTCAATGAAATCCAGTATAACGCGATTCCGGTGTAAATTAAAATTCATCCGATTCCGTGCACACCTCAGGGCAGTTTTTTAGGACTTACCAAAGTTGGCCAGAGCCTTGGCCTGAGTGTCTTCAATATCAAAGATTTTTACCAGTTGAGTAATTACAAACGCATTCTGAATGTTTTTACTGATGTTACACAATTTCAACCGGCCATTACCATTTACATAATGTGTGTAGATGTGCATAAGGGATCCAATCCCACTACTGTTTAAATAACTTACATCTCCTAAATCGAGAATCAATTTACGATTCCCCTGGTCATAGAGTTGATCCGCTTTTTCCCTAAGTTCATCAGTTTCTTTCCCACCAATGAAATTTCCCTTCAGTTCTAAAACGGCCACGTCCATGTTGTTGTAGGTATGCATCTTGATGTGCATTAAACCTCCTTATATTTTTTGTTGCTATCAATTATTCATCAAACCTCATGCCAAATAATTTGTAATTTGTAACTTAAATAAAAATAAATAGTTGCAAAATTCTGTTTTCAGAGTGCGTGTGGTTGGCATTGCAAATTGCAATGGCCTTTGAGGAAATATTATGAATGGATGGTATTAATTTAGATAAATGAAGTGGTTATATAACTTTGCATATTGCAATGTGATAGGAAAATCAAATGCTATATTTTTTCCTTTTTCGCCAAAGGGTGGCAATATCAATACCCAGAATTTGCGCAGCTTCATTAAAATCCTTGGTTTGAGTAAGAACCCGCTGAATATGACTTTTTTCCAGCTCTGCCAACGAAGGGATGGGTTTGGATGATTCCGATAGTTGGCTTATTTCTTCAGGTAAGTGCTGTGGTTCAAGTGTTCCTTTTTGAGCCAGCAATATTGCCCGTTGTATGACATTTTCGATCTCACGTACATTTCCAGGCCAGGGATACAGCCGGAATAAACGCATAGATTCTGGGGCGATATCTATTGAATTTGAAGGGTCGTGTTTATACATGAAATGCTGAATCAATAAGGGGATATCCTCGGGCCTGTCACGCACCGGCAATAATTTTAAGCGTACGGCATTCAGCCGGTAGAACAGATCATCCCTGAAAATACCCTCACGCAAGGCCTCGTCCAAATTACGATTGGTGGCAGCCAGAATACGTACATCGACTTTGCGGGTGACGCTTTCTCCCACCCGTTCAAACTCCTTGGTTTGCAGAATCCGCAGGAGCTTCACCTGTATGTTCATGGAAATCTCAGCAATTTCATCAAGAAAAATAGTACCGCCTTCAGCCATTTCAAATCGCCCAATACGATCCTGTACCGCTCCGGTAAAAGATCCTTTCACATGTCCAAACAATTCGCTTTCCAATAATTCTGTGGGTAAAGCTGCACAATTTATTTTGACCAGCGGTTTATTAGCCCGGGAACTCTTTTCATGAATTAATTGAGCAATTAACTCCTTACCGGTTCCACTCTCACCTTCAATCAGGATGGTGAGATTACTATCGGCCATACGTTCTGCTAAATCCAGGATTTCGTGCGTCTTGGCATTGCGGGTAATGAATTTTACTCCTTGCTCATCCGGAGTTATTATTTGTCGTAATTCCTTTACTTCGGTAGACAGCAGGTGATATTCCCAGGTTTTTTGGGCAAAAATCTGTAGTTCGGTATAATTAAAAGGTTTTTGTAAATAATGATAAGCGCCTTTCTTGATAGCTTCAACCGCACTTTCAATACTACCATGGGCGGTAATTATGGTCACAGTCGTATCCGGCGATATTCTTTTAATCTCCGCCAGCATTTCCAGGCCGTCCAAAGGTCGCATCTTCAAATCAATAAAGGCCAGGTCGAATTTTTCAGTGTGGATTTTATGCAGGGCGTCTACCGGATTGGTAAATAGCTGGGTATCAAAGCCGAGTGATTTAAAACAGATACCTACGGTCTTTAAAATATTTTCTTCGTCATCGACAACAATAACCTTCGGCGATTGGGTTTCCATTATTTCCCCTTAATCGGTAACGTGAAATTAAAAACGCTGCCCTGGCCCATTTCACTCTCCACCCAGATCTTTCCGCCGTGAGCTTCGACCACTTTTTTTGCAATAGCCAGTCCTAAACCGACACTGCCGCTGGTGGAATCGGTTTTTTCATTGATCTGAACAAATTTTTCGAAAATATTTTCAAAGGCCTCGGGGGGGATACCGCGCCCGGTATCAGTAATTGATATTTTAATGAAATTCAGCTGTTGGACAGCATTTACTGTTATTTTCCCACCCGCCGGTGTATAGCGGACAGCATTATTAATTAAATTGGTAATCACCCATGATATCTGCTGGGTATCACCTATGGTATTCGGCAAATTTTCCGGTAAGTCCAGATCCAACTGAATTTTTTTATCGGTATATAATAATTTCAGGGGTTCTAAAGTCGACTTGATAATGGCCACGGTATTTATTTCTTCCTTAGCCGGTAATAATTCCCCCGATTCCAGTTTGGACATATCTAAAAGACTTTTTACCATTTTAATTAATCGTGCGGTGTCATTTTTGACCGCCTGTAAGAGTTCAAGTTGATCAGTATTGACCGGTCCGATTATTTTTCTGAGTAGAATTTCTACGGCCATGTTAATGGAAGTAAGGGGAGTGCGGAATTCATGTGAGACAGTGGAAATAAATTCAGATTTAAGCCGATCTATATTTTTAAATTCGGTAACATCTTTGAAAATTGTGACCATCCCTTGAATCTTGCCCTGATCATCCCGGATTATGTTCTGGCGCGGTTTAAAATACTGGGTATTATTGGGCCTGGTTACGGTCAGTAAAAAGTCATTCTGTTCGTATTCTTTTCGTTGCAGAGTATCAGCAGTTAAAAGTCTGATAATATTTGGCTCAACTATAATTTCAGATACCAGCTGATCCTGCCATTGTCTATTGATCAGATTGAGTAGTTCCTGTGCGGCCTGGTTCATCAGGATAATTTTATTTTCGATATTAGTTACGATGATCGGTTCCAGTATACTGTCGACCACCACTTCAGCCTTGCGTTTTTCCGTAAGTAGTTGCTGGATATTCAGGTTTTCGTATTCACTCAACCGTTCCGTCATTTTATTGAATTCTTTAATCAATTCAGCAAACTCATCATCCGTGGTAATATCGATTTTGTATTTAAAGCGCCCCCGTTCAATCTGCTTAAAGGTTTGAATCAAAGTTTTAGTCGGTTTAATGAAATAGTGGGTCAACTGTAGATTGAAGGCAATAACGATCAGAACAGCGAAAGCGACTAGACTGATCGTGGCGATTATTGATTCGGCGCCGACAATTTCTTTGATTTCCTGGTTGGTTTGGACAATCTCATCCTGGTTTACTTCCAGAAGTTTTAACGTCAATATTCGCAACTGCTCTTCTGCCGGTAATATGTGAGACATATAAAACAGATCGGTATTGGGATTATTGTAACCGGCCAGATTAATATAGTACTCTGTATCATGCAGGTAGGTCCGGTAAATAGTAATTATACTGTCAAGTATGGAGGTTTCATTGGGTAAGGCGGCATACTCCTGAGCTTCTTCATACCAGCGTAAAAACTGATCACGATGACTGTGAAATCTATAATATACCGTGGAATCAAATCTTGTTTTCATTAATAACTGATCACTTTCCTGATCAACCAAGGTTGCCATCATGTGAACCGAGGCATTGACAATAGGAGTATTTTCTTTTAACAGTCGCTCCAGTGCTCTTTCCGACCGGATAAAATTATAGGCAATAAAAGTGGCCAGTAAAATAATCAGTACAAACAGAACAATAAAAACAGATCCAAATTCAGTGCGTAAACTTCTCATAGCGAGCATAATTTAAAAAGAAATTGGTTCTGTAGAGCTATTTTGTATATAATTATATTAATTTTTATTAATTTAAGAACAGACCAGCGATTTATTTAATCTAGTATTTCAGTCTTCACAGCTTAAAATTATATAAAAAGAAAATGTTATGTCCAGAATATGTTATTGTTTTATTGTATTAATTACGGTCAGTTTAGGTGCCTGTTTTTCAAATGCATTCATGCCTAGTAAGGAAGTCACTATACAGGATACGGGGACTGACGCTGATTATAAGGCACAACTGCGCTTGCAAAAAGATTTTATGTTTGTTATAAATCCCAAAGGGCATCCCCGGAAATTTCCAAGCAGTTCTTTGTTTTCCCAGGATCGATATCTCTTCGACAGTGATTATACGATGTCGCTGAAAAATGCTTTGTCCCAGAGTTTTTTTGCCACGAAAAAAAGATTATCATCAGTCGAAGAATTTGATCCTGATAGCAGACCATATGTGTATCTACTGGAGACTCATAGTTGGGATCCATGTGTACTGTACATAATGTCAATAAACTTGGAGGATAAATCGTACAACACACCGGGATCACCGGGACAAGGGGTGGGTCCTAATAATAGTGTATATATTCCCGGCAGTTCAGGTACAAGCGTCACGCGTTTGAATATTACGTTTACTATACAGTTAATTTCATATGGGAAATATCAGCATCAATATACTGTGTCAAAGCAACTAGATTATCCTGATACAGGCGAAGATATATTCAAGTACTTGGAGTTAAATTTTAAAAATATTTTTGACGAGTTCAGTGACCTTCGTTTTGGATATTGACGAGAAGAATTACCTCATTACCCCGATTAAATAAAACCTATTTTAAATTCGCCTGAAATATATAAATTAATTATATTTTTATACTATTTGCCATTGGATTTAATGCTTTGCAGGGACTATTTCGAGATTGTTCTCTACAAAGTGACATATCACCAATGACAATTATATTATAGAGGAATCAGTCAATATTTTAGGATAATAAAAAGTTTATACTTGATCAGATTTAAGGAAATATTGATTATCAAAACGAAAGGATGATTGATATGGGTTGGTTTAGTAAAAGTAAAGAGAAAAAGGTGAAAACAGATGCTCATGAAGAAGGCTCTATAATGGATTTTCAGAATGTACTGGAAAAATCACTTACCGAAGAGAAGAAGGGCAGCAGTAAAGAGAAGAAACAGAATGCCCGTGCTAGAAGTATGGTTAAATTACTGCTGGAATACAAGTATTCCCTTGAAGAGATCAATGATTTTGTCAAAGCCGGTCGTCAGTATGAATTAAAGAATAGGGAAGTAGTAGAAAAGTAAAAAAACCATTCCATGATTTCTCCCGGACACTTTGTCGCTATAATCGGCGGAGCGGTTGCCGGCTCCGAAGCAGCCTCCAGATTAAGCGAACGGAATATCAATTGTGTCATCTTTGAACAGAATGCCCTGCCTTATGGCAAACTGGAAACGGGTTTGCCCAAATGGCATGTTAACCTGCGCAATAGCCAGGAAGAAAAAATCGACGCTAAACTCAAGCACCCCCTGATCCATTATGTCCCCGCTGTCCGTCTGGGTAAGGACCTGACCTTCACTGACCTGATCGCGAATTGGAACTTCAGCGCTATCCTGCTGGCCACGGGTGCCTGGCAGGATCGTCCTTT
>CAYSHN010000073.1:0-11033 GCA_964430815.1 uncultured Calditrichota bacterium
AAATTGCTCTGGAAGGAGAAGATTATCTGATCCATACAGCTACAAATGCCAAAGACGGGATGGAGGGCATTGAGAAGATTAATCCAAATTTGATTATTCTGGATATGATGTTACCGGATATGAATGGAATAGAAGTATTGAAGAAGATTAAAGCATCTCGCAAAACACCGGTTATCATGTTGTCAGGTAAAGATGCTCCGCAACTGGTGGAAAGTGCCAAAGAAGTCGGCGTTGATGATTTTTTACCTAAACCTTTCCGGGATGAGGAATTAGTAGAAAAAGTAAAACATCTGATAAGTTGATTTACCGGCTGGTTGAAATAAATATCAGGCCCAGCTGTGATATAAATTACAAGGGAAAATTTACAGGAACTAGTTGGTACAAAACTGAACTTTTATGATGCGTTATTCACTATTTAAGATTGCTAATAAACTGTTTGCCATTGATATCGATGTGGTGAAGGAAGTGGTTAATTTACCTAAAATCACATCAGTACCAAATGTGGAACAACCATTCGCCGGGGTTTTTAACCTGCGTGGAATTATTGTTCCTTTAATTGATTTTCGTCCATTGTTGGGAATGGAACACAATAGCCGTTTTTCTATGGGTACGGCTATTATCGTTGAATATAAGAAAAACCTGTTGGGATTAGCGGTAGAAAAAGTATTGGATTTTATTACTGTCGAAGAAACAAAGATAAAAACATCGTCCAGTCCGATACCAGCTCAGTTGACGCCATTGCTCCGCGGAGCTTACAATTATGATGCGCTCGAACAGGTATATCTGATAGATGTTAAAATGATGTTTGATTTTATGGAAAAAATAAACCGGTAATAATCCAGGGCTTAACCATGTCTAAAACCAGCACTCAAATAATAAAGAAGGTGATGCTTATTTTATTTCCTCTGGTTTTAGTACTTATCTTTTCTGCCAGTATCTGGCAATATCTGCTGTCGCAAAAAGCGGTTACGGCGGCTATCGCCGCTCAGGTAAGGATCATGGCAGTCACTGCGGCATCGCAAATTGACGCATCGCTGCTAGAGATGATCGCAAAACCCAGCGATTATAATACTGAAGCTTATAAGAAAATATATAAAACCCTGGAAACCATCCAGCTGGCCAATAATTTGGAACCGGCCGGAGTCAAAATCCTGCGCCGGAAAGGGAATTTTACTACATATATTGCCAGTTCTGAAAATAAGAATGTAATCGATCAGGATAGTAATCTTTTGTCCGAAATGGGTTCAACCTTTTACAGGGGTACTGTAGAGATCAAATCTCCTTATACGATGCGTGGCCGGACTTACATGAGTGTGTTTGCTCCGCTGCGTAATCGCGAATATCTCGTTGCCGCTTTACTGCAAATTGATGTCCAGGTTGGCGATAAACTACCTGTCATTTATACCTATATGATCCCGGCAATCATAACCAGTTTAATTTTTCTCATAGGTGGCGTTCTGTTGTTATGGTTTACCATCAGACCCTTACAACAAAATATCGACACCCTCACTGAGCAATTTACCCAATTAGGGTCCGGTGTCTTCTCATCAAGAAGGGTGCCATTGTCAAAAAATTATTTGACCGAGATAGGTGGAACAGTTGAGCAGTTAGAAAAAAGTGTTCGTAAACAGGCTGCGGTAGAAGAGAATAAGGAAAAATTACAGAAACAGACCAAAGAATTATTGCGGATTGTCAGTGCTGCGGCAGAAGGAGATTTTACAGTCACTGCCAGAGTAACGGCTGATGTACTGGGGGCTTTGGCCGATTCATTTAATCTGATGGTTTCTGATCTGAGTACTTTGGTGAAAGATGTTAAAAAAGCCGCCGATCAGGTAACTACTTTTACCAGCAATGTTTTGAATACCAGTAAAAATATGGCGACGGGGGCCGAAAATCAGGCTCATGAGATTGAACAGTTGCGGAATGTCACCCATGATGTGGCGGTTATATCCGGTGATACCAACAATAGTGCGTTGCGGGCAGCAGATTCAGCCCGGGTAACCCGGGAAGTTGCCGAACGAAGCGGGCAGATAATGAAACAATCAATTGAAGGTATGGAACGTATCAAAGATACAGTGCTGGAAACTTCTAAACGGGTAAAGTCACTGGGTGATAGTTCTGAACGAATCGGTGAAATTACCAGTTTTATCCGTGAAATAGCCAATCGTACTAATTTACTGGCTCTGAATGCTACGATTGAGGCTACCCGTGCCGGTTCCGCCGGTAAAGGATTCTCAATAGTTGCCGATGAGATTCGGGATCTGGCTGAACGTTCGAGTCGAGCTGCCGGAGAAATAACCCAATTAATCGATGATATACAGAATGGTACAGCCGAAGCTGTAATGGCTATGGAGATCGGCGACCAGGAAGTGGCCGAAGGCACGAAAATGGTAGATGCCGCCGGGTTGGCCTTGAAGGAAATTTTGAATGCGGTCAATATTTCAACCACCTCAGCCGGAGAGATATCCCGGGCTACCAAAAACCAGTTGCAATCCACACAGGATATTGTGGTAATCATGGATAAGATTCTGGAGATATCCCGGGAGACCGCTGAAGGTGCCCAAAAAACCGAGCATGAAGTGATACATCTGGAATCTCTGTCAAAATCACTAAATGGTACCGTGAGTAAATTTAAATTATCGTCCTAATCATTGAGGAACAGAATGATCGAAAGTAAATTAATAAATTTCACGCAATTTTATATTCGTGAATTCTTTAACCGCGTGCATTCCTCGCTACCACAAAAACTCGCGGCTGAAGA
Organism: uncultured Calditrichota bacterium; assembly: GCA_964430815.1. Classification (GTDB taxonomy): domain Bacteria; phylum Calditrichota; class Calditrichia; order JAJRVZ01; family JAJRVZ01; genus CAVZSQ01. The sequence goes on from CAYSHN010000073.1 coordinate 2,762, forward strand.
AACAAAATTAGTTCGTGAATTAATCCAGCATTTAGGTCAGCAGGAGCAGGTAACGAATGCAATCGCCAGGATAGCTGAAGAACAGGGATCGGGTGAACTTTCTATATTTCTCTTTGATATCATTGACCGGATCGAAGATTATTTACCCAGTTCAGCCTATCAGGGCCTGCCGGAGACGGTGAATGATTTTGTAACCGGATTAGCTTTGATGGTGGAAGAAGAAAGCCTGCGTACAGCAATTAAGAATGTGAATAGCAAATTTGCAGCAGAATCGAAAAAAGAAGTTACCAAAGTAAAAAAGGTGCCACCCAAGAAGGCAATAGTCGAAAAACAACCACCTCCGCAGAAAGAACCAGAGTTAGTGCGTGATGAGATAAATGTAGAGCGATTCCTGGAAATCGAGTTTAGTACTCAGTTGCGTGAAAAACTGTTAGACCGCTTTAATACCGATCAGGCTGCTCAATTGAATAAATTCATCGAGATTGTAATCCAGAATCTGAAACAACCACTTCCTCAGGAAAGCCCGGCTGCTCTGACTGATATTTTCTCACAACTCAGTTCCGCTTTTCCCTGGATAAAAGAACAAAAATACCAGGCAACAAAGTATTATAATACTTTAGCAACTCTGATCGAAAAAATAATTAAAACTCTGGAAATGCTGAATAATCAGCATGGACCAATCATTCATGATTCGATCAATAGCGATAAGATTATGATCGCTGAAGTGCAGAAAAAGAAAAAATTCGAGAAAGAAGAAATACCTGAGCAGCCTACCACTATTGATACCTTACTCTCAGAATACTTCCAGTCGGAGGTTGATGAGCATATTCAACAATTTAAAAAAACTATTGCTGAAATTATTGCCAGTCCTACCGAACCGAAAAATTTGAATCTCTTGTCTGCCCAATTACAGTCCTTCAAAGAAATCAATATGATCCATGGGTACACTGTTATTGAGGATTTCTGTACTGAAATAATTTCCATTTTAAATGAGGGAATGCGAAAGAAAAAAGTCCTCAATCCGGAATCGTTTCAGATTTTCTCAACCTTTTTTGGACTATTGAAAAATACCGACAAATTGAAGGATGTCCGCCAGAAAAGTCCACAACTCGAACAGTTGCAGCAATTACCGGAGTTGTTCCAGAACTCATTATTCGTCAGAAAGAAACGTGGCGAAAAGGCCCCGCATGAACAGGAGATCACCTCCCAGCTCACTCCAGGTGTGGCAGAAATCAACCGGGAAGAAATACCTTTTAGCAACCGATCCGCTATTACCTCTCTGTTTAGCGATGTATTACAGACTGTACGATCAAATTTTCAGGAACTGTTAATAGTGCAGTCAAATCCTTCCGGTACTGTACCGCTACTTGACAAATTGATCTCGGCGGCACAATTGATCCGGGAAGAAGAAGCGGCTCAGTTCTTACTGGAGTTTAAGAATGCGCTTGTGCTCCTGCAAGTTGCCGATCCCCATTACAAGGCAACCGTACTGGAATTACTGGAAATCTATGATCAGGTTGCTCAAAATCTGCCGGTTAAAGTTGCCTGGGCGTCGATCAGCAAAAAATTGAAGCAATCTGAATTAAAAACTTATCCTGAGTTACAGACAAGTACTTCTCAGGAAATTGCCTCTAGTGACCGGATAGCATTGAATAAAATATTACTGGAATTTGAAAAAAAGCATTTAGCAACGTTTGCCGATTGTTTATCGAAAGTATTTATCGAAAAAAATGAAACTGAAAGAAATAAACAAGTTGAACATTTTACGCGCCTGGCCAATAACTTGAAATTGTTGCAAGCTCCTAACGCACTGGTTTTCGCTGACTATTATATCAGTTTATTTAAACAGGAAAAACAATTTAATCCGGATCCAATTATCTTTGATGAAATCCGTCAGGTCTATAAACTAGTTATACAGTCCCTGGAAAACAAAGGTTTACAACAAACAGATGCTACAGAACTGATCAGCGTATTAAAAGAAATTATTCACCCGGAAAAAGCAGAGGGAGAACCGGAACTTCAGATTCAACCGGAAGCAAAGACCAAGGCCGAACCAATTAAAGTCAAGCCTGTAACTCCCCAGCCAGATGAAATTAAATTCAGCGAAGAAGAAGTTGAAGAAGATCTGGAGGAAATTTTTAAACAGGAAGCTACCAAAGATTTGACCAAAGCTGAGGATGCCCTGGCTTCGCTGGAGAGTGGTGGATTTAACCGTGATAAATTTGGTACGATTGAAAAGTGTTTGCATTCTATAAAATCATCGGCACGTTTAATGGGTTATGATGATGTTGCCAATCTGGCAGCCCCCATCGAAGAATTATGCGAGAAAATGCAATCACCGACGATGATCCCGGATGAAAATCTTATACCGGTTTTTAAAGAAGTTTTAGCGGGCCTGCGCCGGACCATCAATCAGCAAAATGTAGATTTTTCCCTGCTTAAAATGAAATTGAAGACGATTAATCTGGTAGAAAAAACAATACCGGCAGCGGCAAAAGAAACATCTGCGATATCTGCCGAGAAAAAAGTAAAATCAGAAGAAAAACCATTGTTTGCAGCGGCCGGTACCGAAGATGAAGATCTGCTTCAGATTTTTAAAGAAGAATCCACCGAATATCTCAGGATCATTGAAACCGCTATTGCCACGCTCAGGAAAGAACTGAATAATCCTGAATCTCTGAGTCAACTGGAGCATGCCAGTCACTCTTTAAAAAGCGCTGCCAAAATGCTGGGTTTCAGGGAGATCGGCCAAATTGGTGATGGCCTGGAGCAAGTAGCTGAATCGATTCAAAGTGGAGAAATAGCCAATGAGCCAGCAGTAATGGAAAAAGTGGCCGCGGCCATAAAAGTTATCAGGAACCTTACTGCGGGTGAAAAATATGATCCGGATGTGATCAGCGAAGTGTTGTATAATCTGGAAAGGCAGAACCTGAAGGCTAGACAAGAGGGTAAACCGCTAGCAAAAATTTCGCAGCAGGCCAAGGCCGAACGTTTCGTCCCAAGCAGCGAGACCGAGTTGTTCCTGACAGAAGCCTGGGAATTAATTGAAAAAATGAATCAAGATTTAGTGAAACTGGAAAAGAAGCCGGATAACGAAGCATTGATCAATAATTTATGTCGCAATATGCACACCCTGAAAGGGAGTGCTCAAATCATGCAGTTTGAAAATATTGGTAGATTAGCTCACCGGATGGAAGATTTTTTTGGAAAAAATAAAACCTCCAACCCCAAAGAGTTGGGAGATTCACTAGATGTAATTTTTAAAGGAGTTGATGAAATCCAGGCTATGGTTAATGCGGTAAAGGCTGGTAAAGGAGATAATAGCCCCAGTTATGAATCAACTCTAGCCGATCTGAATTTGATCCTTGGTCTTCCCAATACGGCTCCAGTCACGACCGCCCCGAAAATTCAGGATATTAAATCACAATTGATCGAAACGAAAATAATCCCATCTGCTGCGGGTGATCAGGAACCGGTTATTAAAATCACTACTGAGCGGCTGGATAAACTGGTAAATATGGCTGCTGAGTTGGTTGTTAATAAAGCACAATTTATAAATTATCTGGACTCCTTGCGTAAAATTGGTAACGTTCTGGAGCAGGGAAAAGTGAAGTTAAAATCGACCAGTGGTTCGCTGGAAAATTTTCTGGAAAAACCGGAAAGTACTCTGGGTGCGGAACGTACAGGAAAGAAAACCAAGCAAATTGCTGAATTGACCAAAACCTATAAAGAGTTCAAGGAAATACTGGAGCAGTTAGAAAGCGTATCTTCGGATTTCAACCTGCTGACCCGTTATGTAGAACAAAATATCAGTCAAATCTCTTCGCTGACTAAGTTATTGCATGATGATATTTTACAGGTGCGCATGGTGCCGACCGAAGTACTATTCAATCGTTTTCCACGAGCGGTACGTGATCTGGCCAGGAAACAAGCTAAGAAAGTAAACCTGGTGATTGAAGGTTCCGATACAGAGATGGATAGAGCCATGGTGGAGACTCTGACTGATCCAATGATGCATTTGATCAGAAATGCCATTGATCATGGGATTGAACCACCGGCGGAACGGATCGAAAAGGGCAAAAGTGAAGACGGAATAATTCTACTGAAATCTTTTCGTGAGAAAAACCAGGTTATCATCGAGGTCCAGGATGATGGCCGAGGTATGGACCTGGTTAAAATTAAAGCAATGATCAGGAAAAAGAATCTGGCCAATGATCAGGAAATTAACAAAATGTCGGAATCCGATCTGCTATTTTTCGTGTTTTATCCTGGTTTTTCAACTAAAGAGGCTGCCACCGATATTTCCGGACGCGGTGTAGGATTAGATGTAGTTGCTGTGCAATTACGTAAAATTAAAGGGGATATTCGAATCAGTTCTAAACCGGATAAGGGCACAGTCTTCAGCATACGGGTACCGCTGACTATGGCAATTACACCTGCAGTGCTAATAGAACAAGAACAGAATGTACTGGCCATTCCACTGACTACGGTGGAAGAAACCGTTCAGTTTAATACAGATCAGGTCAAACAGCAGGCCGGCAAAACCTACCTCACCATACGCCAGGAATCTATTCCCATGGTTATGCTGTTTAATTTTTTGAATTACGGTCAAGCGACAGCGAAAAAGACAGAGAGAAATATATGTCTGGTTATCCGCGAAGCAGGTATCAAATATGCCCTGGTGGTAGACAAGGTATTACGTCGTGAAGATATCGTGGTTAAATCACTGGGTGAACCATTAAGCCGGCTGAATTTTGTGGCAGGCGGCACTATTCTTGGTGATGGCTCGGTGGGACTGGTACTCGATATTCCAGCAATTACCAAGAAAATTCAGGCTGAATACTATGGTGGGGAACAAGATTTTTCGGCAATGGACCTGGCCAGAAAAAAGATTCAACAAAGGAAACAGGCAGTTGAACCAGTAATACCGTCACGAGTCGAAACTACGGAAAGCGAATCTGGATTCTTGCCGATTTCCAGGAAAAAAATAACCGGCCGTAAACCTATAGCGCTGATCATTGATGATTCGATAAGTGTCCGTAAGTTCGTATCATCGGTTCTGGAACGTTATAATTATGTGACTGTGTTAGCCAGCAGTGGACCGGAAGCGATGACAGCCCTGAAAAAATCAGACTTTGATATCGTCATCACCGATCTGGAAATGCCTGAAATGCATGGATTTGAACTGATTGAAAAAATACGCAAAAATGAAAAGTATAAACAATTACCAATCGTGATTCTTACCGGGCGTGCAGGTGAAGAAAGCAAGGAAATGGGTAAAAGACTGGGAGCCAATGCTTACATTATGAAACCTTTTAAAGAAACCGACCTGCTTAAAACATTAGAAAAATTTATTGAAATATAATCTGCTCCTTAATTATCAGTAAAAACTTCTACAGATCGCCGATCTCCAAAACGTCCTATTCTTCTAGTATCGAAAAGATACGGTAAAGCATTGACTAAATCTGCCGAAAATTAAGGTTAAGTACGATTTAAGGCAGGAGAAAAAAATCGTCATTCTGACAATGATTTACGATCGAATATTAGAATTAATATTAGTGTTATAACTATGAAAAATAGCATTCGTTTTGTGCTGATCCTTTTATGTGCCGGCAATATCGGAGCGCAAGTTCCGACCACGGTTAGTGGTGAATTGCGAGGCATTATTAACTGGAACGGTACCATCTTAGTCAAAGGGGATGTGACGGTTGCTAAAAACAGTCAGTTAAATATTGCAGCCGGTACCCGAGTTTTATTTGCGGCTACTAGCGATCAACTCAAAGAAGGTAATGATAAAACCCGTTGTGAATTAAATATCCGCGGGATTCTGGTGGCCCGTGGACAGAGTGCGAAAAAAATAATTTTTACTTCGGCAGCTGAATCTCCGCGCATGGGCGATTGGTATGGTATTCAGTTATTGTATAGTGAAGCGAATAATATCCTGGAAAATTGCCTGATTGAATATGCTCATACTGGTGTGACTGTAAAAAACAGTCAAGGTCTGATTTCAAATTCGGAGTTCCGCTATAATTTTAATGCCGGAATTGTTACAGAAATAAAATCGAATCCGGTTATCCGGGGATGTATCATCTCCGAAAATGGGTATGCCGGAGTGGTGTGTGATCTTGGTGCTGCACCTGTTCTGAGTAGTAACCTGATAAGCCAGAATCCAATCGGTGTAATTCTGTTCAGTACCTCCAGGCCAAATCTGGGATCATTAAACAACGATACCAATTATAACCAGGGCGAAAACAGGATTACCAATAATGAGCAATATGAAATATATAATCATTCCAATCAAACCATTCTGGCGCAAAATAATTTCTGGGGTAAAGAAAACATTGCTCAGATCGATAAAATCCTATATGATTTTAAAGATAACAGCAAATATGGTAAGATTGAGTATGAACCGGTATATCGTGAACGAAGTACCAGACCAAATATCGAACAGTACGCTGCGCTGACCCAAACAACCATAACTGCACAGAGTCCAGCTCAATCAGCCACGCAAGTTCCGCAGCCGGCCAGATCCAGACCTGCTGAAACAGGCAGAACCAATGTAGCAGTGGTGCCCCCCACTTCCGCATCAGTGCCCCTGGCAGCCAACCAGACTCAAATTGAACCTGCGCAAACTACCACCAACCGGAATACTACTCCAAATAATTCAGCGCCGGAAAATATTATGATTGCTTCGGCAGCAGAAATAAAGCCATTAAATACCAGTAAAGGAACGACTGAGCCCGAAGCTCTGGCGTCAGTTATAGATTATAGTCAGGTATTTTTAGAGGTGTTCATCGATGGTGGCAAAAAAGAATATGTCAAACGGCCAAAGTTAGAAATCACTAATATTTTACGAAATTTTGTCAGTAAAGGTGAAGTACGGGTAAAGGTTAATATCTCACCCCGTGGTGAGATCGAATCTGCATCTATACTGAAAGGTCTCAACGATATCCTGGATAAAGCAATTTTGGAAACTGTCCAACAATACAAATACAAACCGGGCAAGGTAGGCGGGCAACCAGTCCGTTTTACCACCACCGAACTCTTCCGTTTTGAATAGGCTACATTTTATCCTGATTTTTCTGGATGGTGTTGGGGTCGGTACGCTTGACCCAACCTTTAATCCTTTTTTCTTTGCGCAAGCCGGGATCTTTAATTCTAGCGATAACCGGCTGATTGCCAATGGCTGCAGATTTTTATTAGATGCTTCACTATCTACCCCAGGTTTACCACAGAGCGCTACAGGTCAAACAACGATTTATACCGGAGTAAACGCCGCCCGATTAATTGGAAAACATCTGTTTGGTTTTCCTAATCAAACCCTGCGGCACCTGCTGGCCACAGATTCACTGTTTATTAAATTGAAATCAGCAGGTTTAAGTTGTCGTTTTATTAATGCCTTTCGTCCTATTTTTTTTACTACACCACAACTTTTCATGCATCTGTCCATGTCGGTCACGACTGAAATGAATCGTGCTGCAGGTCTACGATTTTCCACTCTTGATCAAGTCAGAACAGGTGAAGCGATTTATCATGATTTTACAAATTCTAATTTGATAGAATTAGGATTCGATCTGCCACTCTTTTCCGCCCAACGGGCAGCGCAGATCCTAAGCGAGCAAAGTAAACGGTACGACCTGTTACTGTATGAATATTTCCTGACCGATATTGCTGGCCATGCGCAGAATATGTCTCGAGCCATACAGGAGATGCAAAAGGTAGAAACCTTGCTCAGGGAATTAGTTCTGCAACTGGATTTTGATAACACCATTTTAATAGTGGTGAGTGATCATGGCAATCTAGAAGATCTGCGTATTAAATCCCATACCAACAATCCTGTATTTTTAGGAATCTGGGCAAAAAAAATATCTGCTTCTTTCCAAACCTTGATGGATATCACTCCTTTTATTATCAAACAACTTGGTAAAAAACGATAACCGAGTACTCATTGTTTTATTGTGATAAAATCCAGTTAGAAACTCAGTTGAATATCGTTTTTTGCACCGCTAAATTCAGAATAATTGTTGAAAGGATTTTTATATCGCAGTATACTTCATTGACCGCAGGAGCATATTAGCAGGGAGGCGGTACTTTTGAATAATAACCGGAAATTACATATTGCCATAGCCGGGAATATCGGAGCCGGGAAAACCACACTAACCCGCCTGCTGAGTCAAGCCCTGGGCTGGCGTGCCTATTATGAAAAGGTGCTCGACAACCCTTACCTGGCCCCGTTTTATGATGATATGCCACGCTGGAGTTTTCATTTGCA
>CAYSHN010000074.1:0-6982 GCA_964430815.1 uncultured Calditrichota bacterium
AGTAAAAATCCTGAATTAAAGTAACTGTTAAAAAAGAGGCGCTTATGAAAATTCTGCTCATATCCACATTATTCTGCCTGTACCTGTCAGGCGCAATTCCGGCCGCCGCCCAAATTCATACTGAAGTAAATTTCAACTTTGCGGACAGTATTCCCCACTGGCTGGCCGAAAATAAAGTACCCTGTGCGGCGATCGGCATAATCGAAAACGGAAAGTTGAAGTACGTAAAAGCATTCGGAGAACTTCGCCAAGGTGCAGCTGCACCCGATAATGCCATCTTCAATGTAGCATCCATGACCAAACCGGTGGTGGCTGTACTGACCCTGAAATTAACCGACTCCGGGCAATGGAATCTCGATGAACCGCTGTCCAATTACTGGATCGATCCCGACCTGGCCGGCGATTCTTATCTAAAAAAACTGACCACCCGTTACGTGCTGAGTCATCAAAGCGGGTTTCCCAACTGGCGTTTTGACCGCGAATCAAAAAAACTGGGCTTTGATTTTGAACCGGGTACGAAATTCCAGTATTCCGGAGAAGGTTATGAATACCTGCGCCGGGCCCTGGAGCGGAAGTTTGAACAACCCCTGGAAAAACTGGCCGACTCGGTACTGTTTAAACCGCTGGGCCTGAAAGATACCCGTTTTTTCTGGGATAAAAATATGGACGAATCACGATTTGCTTTCTGGCATGATGGCCAGGGGAACCTTTATCAACCGGCTACCCCCAGGAACAGAGGAAGTAATGCCGCCGGCAGTTTAATTACTACGATCGAGGATTATGCTAAATTCATGATTTATGTAATGAACGGAGCAGGACTTTCGGCAAATACTTTTAATGATATGATAAAACCCCGCACAAAGGTAAAAAATCATATTGCTTTCGGATTAGGCTGGCAGATTGTCGCAGATCTGCCTGCCGGAGAATACGCTCTGGAGCATGGCGGCTCAGACCAGGGGGTCAGAACCATTGGCATATTGCTGCCGCAATCCAAAGCCGGAATCGTGGTGCTGACCAATGGCGATAACGGTATAATGGTATATAACCATATCATTACTATAGCACTCAGCACGGGCCAGACTATTTTAGACTATATCTATAGAAGTACTGAAACCCATCAGGAAATAACTCTCAGCGCTGATGTGCTGAATAGTTATACCGGGACCTACTTACAAAAAAACGGCAAGCAATTTACTCTGACCAGGGAAGGCAATGGCTTAAAGTCAGCTGGTGACGGCATACCGAGTATTCTTTTCATCCCCGAAACCACTACAAAATTCTTTTTAAAGGATTTCGACGTGCAGCTGGAATTGATTGACACTGCTGCCAACAGCAGCCTGAAAGCCATAATATACGAAGAGGGAAATCTGGTGGCTGAAGCGGTAAAGGTCAGGTAAATCTGTTCAATACACTCAGGGATTCCCGCCTGTATTATAATCAGGCATGGCGTACCACCGGCGGGAATGATTCCCTGAGTGTCATGCCCTCGGAATGAGGGCTTTTTTATTTGTATCACCTTAAGGTGATCATATGTTGCCTGCCTGGCGCCGTGCCTGCGGCAGGCAGGGCAGACAGGTCGGGCATCAGATTCCCTCCTGTACTACAATCAAGCAAGGTATAGGATTTATTTCGCCTCCGGCGACCTACTTTTTGTCTGGCCAAAAAGTAGACAAAAAAGCCCTTCGCGAATTTAAACTCGCCCCGACTTCGTCGGGACTCAAACATAAATTCGCGAAAAAAACTTCCTTTAAAGATTTGATTTAATTCTCCTGAAAATAAACCTTTTTATTTTTATTTTCGTATTGTAAAATAAAACAACAAAATATGGACCTGTACCAACAGATATTTTTTACCACCCTGGCCGTCGCTTTCGGCATCCTGCACCTTTCACTGTACGCCTACAACCGGCAATTTAAAAGCAATCTGTATTTTTCAGTCTTTCTGTTCCTCTATGCCGTCAGTATCTTTTTCGATTTTCAGCGGATGCTGACACCTCACGGGGAATATAGTGACCTGTTTCTGAGAATTCACCACGCCGTGATGCCCTATCGTTCCATCGCCGGCCTGCTGTTCATCTATTCGATCTTCGAAATGAAGTTGACGCGGACGTTCTGGATCATCGCCGGCGGACTGATTATTAGCGGAATTCCGGCCACCCTGAATTTTACCTATTTCAATCTGTTTCTGTTGTTCGTTTGTGCCTATATGATCGAGGCCATGCGGATTTTGATCGGTGCCATCCGCCGCAATCAGCATGGTGCCTGGATCATCGCCTCAGGCTTTATCCTGCTGTTCATCTTATCGTTTTATGATCTGTCTCTCGATTTTGGATTCCTGCAGCCGGTCTACAACATAACCAACGGCTACCAGTTCGGCTTCGGTTTCCTGATCATTTCGACCTCCATATTCCTGGCCAGTGATTTTGCCAAAATGAACCGGACCATCCTGGAAAAAGAACGGCTATCCAAAGAGGCGGAGATCAAACGCCGCCTGCTGGAAGAAGCCGATGCCCGTAAGTCTCGCGAACTGCAGGAAGCCAGAAATCTGCAGCTGGCCATGCTGCCGAAGTGTCTTTCGCAACTTGCCGGATTAGAGATTTGCTTCGATATGAAAACCGCTACCGAGGTCGGTGGGGATTATTATGATTACCTGCTGGACCAGGACGAAACTTTATATGTCACGATCGGTGACGCCACCGGTCACGGCATGAAAGCCGGGATTATGGTTGCAATCATCAAGAGCCTGTTCGTCACCCAGGCTTTAACTATGGACTTCCCCGCTTTTTTTAATATGTGTTCGCAGACGATCAGGAAAATGAGACTGGGCAGTCTGTATATGACCATGCTGCTGATCAAAATCAAAAATAAAAAGTTGACGGTTTCCGCAGCCGGGATGCCCCCGGTGCTGATCTTCAGAACGGTAGATAAAAAAATAGATGAACTCTTATTGAAGGGTGCCCCGCTGGGGGCGGTGAATTCATTTCCTTATCAAACCGCAGAAACTGAACTGGCCTCAGGGGATGTGATCCTGCTGATGTCCGACGGACTGCCCGAATCGTTCAATGACAAAAAAGAAATGCTTGACTATGATCGCATTGCCGCGACGTTCAAAGAAGTTGCTGAAAAAACTCCCAGTGAAATTGCTCAACACCTGTTTGCACTTGCAGAGAAATGGAGCAACGGCAGGTTACAGGATGACGATATCACTATCGTGGTTTTAAAAGTCAAAGCGGATTAATGTAGGGGCATGCCAGGGCGAATTGCCATTCGCCCCTTACTCGATCGTGCTGGAGATGTCTCCAGCGCGGCAGATAATCCGGGATATATATCCCGTCCTATTTCCCGCAGGCCGCCACAGGTCTGCCCGACGATCACTTTTTTCCCCCTACTATATGAGGGTGGACACAGGGGGGTAAAAAAATAGATTCTCGCCCACACTATTCTCACACAAGGCATACCTTCGGCAGCGGGAATGACAGTATCCAAGACAAAAAGTCTCTTTGTTGACTATTGAATATCAGGCAATTCAAGATTCGAATATAATTTATTTTATAGTTGCAGTGGCAGAAAAAAATTTATATAATTATTAATTATAATATCGAATTCCAAGAAGGAACAGACGTTTTTTCTCTATCTCAATTTCACATGCTGCTCTGACTAAATATGGTTTATTGATTTAATTATTAAGTGACTCAAGTGGTATATCTGCAACAGGCAACTATTATTGTCTATCGTAATTACAATAGACCAGTATCCCTGCCTGCAATATTTACCACAGGTAGAAATATTTGCAGGATTACATTTTAATTTTAATAATAAATTAGAGGACAAAATATGTTAAAAACATGCCGATTCCTCAGCATCCTGGCATTTTGTTTAATGAATATCGTCATGATGAACCAAAACGTTTATTCTGAACCGGATACCCTCTGGACCAGAACCATCGGCACTGATGGTGAGGATCTGGGCTGGTATGTAGAACAGACCTCCGATCAGGGGTATATTATTACCGGAAAAATTAATGATATGATAGGTCTCATAAAAACGGATGAGCATGGCGATACGATCTGGACAAAAACATACGGGACAGGTGAAGGTCACTATGTCCAGCAGACCGATGATGAGGGATATATCATGATTGGTCCTCTTGTTTTTATCAAGACGGATGAAAACGGGGATACCCTCTGGACAAAGACTTTTGGATCATCGATATATTATGAGTCGGGACAGCAAACCTCGGATAGAGGATATATTTTAACTGGCAGAGGGCCTGGTAATGCTACGGACGTGATACTAAGGAAAACAGATCTCGATGGAAATACCATCTGGACCAAAACTTATGGAGGAAGCGCTGACGAATGGGGCGGCTATTGTGTCCGGCAGACTTCCGATCAGGGGTATATCATAACCGGAATGACCGGTTCCTTCGGCGCCGGCAATTACGATGTCTGGCTGATCAAGACCGATGAAAATGGAGATACGGTCTGGACTAAGACTTTCGGAGGAAGTGGTTATGAATACAGTTCGTTTGTCCGGCAGACAGCGGACGGCGGATTCATTATAACAGGGGGCACCGAGTCCTTTGGTTCCGGTGGTTCTGATATCTGGATTATCAAAACTTATGCAAATGGAGATACTGCCTGGACAAAAACTGTGGGCGGAGCAGATAATGAATATGGTCTCTCGGTGCAGCAAACTTCAAACGGCCGGTATATCGTTGTTGGATTTACGGGTAATAATCTATTACTGGTCAGACTGGATGAATCGGGCAATGTACTCTGGGAGAAGAATATCGAAGGTGATTTTGGCCTGGAGTGGTGGCAAATGAACATTTCACTGCAGGTAAATACGGATGGAACATTTATTATAACCGGGGCTAAACGCAATATATCTGATCACGATGTCTGGTTGTTAAAAGTTAGTGAGTCTGGGTCTCTGGTTGCGGTAATAACCGGCGAATCGGTCTGGATTGACGATGACTGGGACGGCCTGGCCACGAATACTCTTTCCGGAACTTCCAGTACCCCCAGAGAAGGTATTGCCATTACATCGTACTTGTGGCTATTGGATGGTGAGGTAGCAGGATCGGACTCGACGATCGAGCTTACTCTGCCCATTGGTTCACATTCCGTTCAGCTGGTTGTTACAGATGAAGCGGCTTTGAGTGACACTGCTCTTATAGAAATTCAGGTGATCTCTGCCGACAAAGTATATCCTGTGGCCGTGATTAATACAGAACCCTCCTGGATTGATGCCGATTGGGATGGTTCGGCCGCAGGCGTCCTGGATGGTAATGACAGTTACAGTCTTCCGGAAGGGGCACCTATTGTCTCTTACAATTGGATTATCGATAGCCAGTTTATAAGTGTAGCAAGCCTGGTTAATCTGAGTCTTAAAACCGGAACCCACTCAGTCGCTTTGGCTGTAGCAGACTCCCATGGCTGGGCTGATACAGCGTATACTCTGGTCAGTATTTTTTCATACCAGTTACAAACAGAAGGTCCTATTGTTTCAGCCGTAAGCACCATCGGTGACAGCCTGTTTTTTATCAGTTCTTTGGACGACCGTGTTTATCATTTTGATTCTACAGGCAGGGTTCGTTGGTATTTATGGACCGGTGGTGACATTCAATCCACCACCGCAGTGGGTCCGGATAATACCATTTATGTGGGTTCATCCGATACACGCCTGTATGCTTTTGATGTGAATGGAAATTTCAAATGGGATCTACCCATGGGAGGCATGGTCACCTCATCTCCAACCCTGGACGGATCGGGTAATCTGTATGTTGGAGTAAATAATGGAAAAATCTTTTCTGTTTCCAACACCGGCTTGGCGCGATGGAATGTTCAAACAAATGACGTTGTCCAGTCTTCCGCATCAATAAGTACCGATGGTATTATCTATATCGGCAGTAATGATGGTAATTTGTATGCCCTTAACCCCGAAGGGGATACTGTCTGGACTTACCACACCGATGGTCCGGTATGTTCCTCGCCTGCTTTAGGTTCCGGGGGCAACGTCTATTTTGGCAGTGAGGATGGTAAATTGTACGCTTTATCAGCAGGGGGAGAGTATTTATGGGATGTTCAGTGCGGCGGACCTGTGAGATCTTCACCGGTTGTAGACAACGGCGGCAATATCTATTTTGGCTCCGGGGCTGGTTTGGTTTATGCGGTCGATACGTCCGGTGTCGTACTATGGAATTATGAAGTTGCTTCGGAGATCTATGCCAGTCCGGCTCTGGGGCCTGATGGATCAATTTATATTGGTTGCCAGGATGGCCGTATCCTGGCCCTGAACAGCGCCGGAGATTTAAGATGGTATTATCAAACCAACGGTGCGGTTCAATCACCCCCTCTGGTCACCGGCACAGGAAGAATCTATATTGGCAATGACGAAGGAAAACTCTACGGTTTTGCCGATCCTGATATAACCATGGGTCAGCAGCCAATAGCTGCAAACGGTTATTGGCCCACTTTTAAAGGTAATAATCGCCGGACCGGTTATCTGGGAGAAATAGCAGTTGGAAATATCAGTTCTGAGGAAGTACTACCTTTTAATTTCTACCTGGCACAAAATTTCCCAAATCCATTTAATGCGATGACCACCATAAAATATAGATTAAAAAATAAATCGAAAGTAACCATTCGAGTAATTGATATCATCGGGCGGGAAATCGCAACTTTAATTGATGAATACAAACCTGCCGGTAATCATCAAATAATCTGGTCTGCATCGGGTTATGCCTCCGGAATATATTTTTATCGGATTACGGCCGGTGATTTCCAGCAGATCAGGAAGATGATATTATTGAGGTAATAACGGGGAATGACAATATTCGAGGATGAATGGTTGCAAGGGTAAAAGGACAAGAGGTTAAGAGGTCAATAGGATAAAAGGATAAAAGGCAAAAAGGTTAAGAGGATAAAAGGTAAAGAGACGAAGAGAATATTTGATGTTTTCTTTTCACCTTTTTTCCT
>CAYSHN010000074.1:7082-11027 GCA_964430815.1 uncultured Calditrichota bacterium
TAAAAGGTAAAGAGACGAAGAGAATATTTGATGTTTTCTTTTCACCTTTTTTCCTTTTTACCTCTTACCCTATCTCAAATATGCTTCTTCTCCCACTCTTTTAGAAAAGCCTTCAATTCCGGACCGGGGGGCAGAGCCAGCATTTTTTGCGCATCCTCGTCAGAAACCGGTTCATAGCCGTTGGTGCTTACCGCTACACAATATGCACTCATCCAATACCTACCACATTTGCTGCAGCGGCCCAACACAAACTCAAAATCTCCCACGCGCCCCAGATCCCTGGCAGTATTCTGATCCCATTTGGAGAAAATGCAACAGTTAAGGTTTTTCATTGTGTTTTCTTTAGATTCCCGCCTGTACTAGGATCAAGCGCGACATCCCTTCGATGGGAATGAGAATGTTTTTGTCTCTCAGGTATTCAGAAACTACGGCACTTTTCATCAATAGTTGTTAAGCTAGCCACCTTTAAGGTCCTTTGTACCTTAAAGGTGTTTCTTTGCCTCTGTGCCTTTCTTTGTCCCTCTGTCTCTTTGTCTCTAATCCAACTGAAACTCCTCCCCAAACTTCGGTATCACCGTCGGCCAGTGCAATGTCTGCCCGATTTTCTCCGCCAGGGCCTGCGAAGCCTCCGGTTCGCCGTGCACGATAAAGGTCTGCTTGGGTGGACGGTTAAAGCCCTGCAGCCAGGCCAGGATCTCATTGTAATCGGCATGGGCTGAATAACCGGGGATGTTTTCTACCTTCGCTTTCACCGCCACTTCCTCGCCGTGAATCTTCACCAGTGGCTGACCTTCCAGAATAGTACGCCCACGGGTGCCCACACCCTGGTAACCAATGAACAACACCGTATTCCGCTCGTCCGGCAGGCGGTGCTGCAGATGATGCAAGATCCTACCGCCGGTGGCCATGCCGCTGGCCGAGATGATCACCGCGCGCGACTTGATGTCGTGCAATCGCTTGGACTCCTCCACTTCGCGAATCACATGCAACATTCTCGGCTGCAGGATTTTCTTCCCTTGCAATTCCAGTATTTTGGCCTGTAAATCGTAATCGATCCTGTACTTCTCAAATATCTGCGTGGCCTGCGCAGCCATGGGCGAATCCAGATAGACCGGCAGTACGGGTATCTTCTGCTGCTCCTCCAGTTCCCGGATATTGAACAGCAGCGTCTGCGTGCGACCCACCGCAAAGGCCGGAATTACCAGTACCCCGTTACGCTCTACGGTCTCATTAATAATCCTGGCCAGCGTGCCGATGGTTTCGGCTCCGTCATGCAGCCGGTCACCGTAGGTCGATTCCAGCACCAGGTAATCGACGTTGAACACCTGGACCGGATCGCGTAAAATAGGTTGATCGGGCCGGCCTAAATCGCCACTGAACAGGATGCGCTGCATATTGCTATCGGGATTCAACTTGATATCGATCATAGCCGAACCGAGGATATGCCCGGCATCGCGGAACTTGATGCGCATGGTATCGGTCAGAAACAGATCCTCACCATAATAAACCGGCGCAAACTGACGCAGTACTTTCTGCGCATCCTCCACCGTGTACAGCGGCAGGGCGGGCTGATGCTTGGAATAGCCTTTCTTGTTGGCATACTCGGCATCCTCTTCCTGCAAATGCGCAGAATCCTGCAGCATCACATCGCACAGATCCCGCGTGGCATAGGTACAATAGATTTTGCCGCTGAAACCGTTGCGACCGATGCGGGGCAGGTAACCGCTGTGATCGATGTGGGCATGGGTCAGCAGTACCGTATCGATATCGATAGGCGAAACCGGGAACGGCTCCCAGTTGCGCTCGCGGTCCTCCTTAACACCCTGAAACATCCCGCAGTCGATCAATAAACGTTTACCCTGCGTCTCGAACAGGTAGCGCGACCCGGTCACAATCCCGGTCGCTCCGTAAAAACTCAGTTTGGCCATAATGCAATCACCTCAACTGTTTTATGTAATCCGTGGACATGCTGAATATAAAATGAGATCACATCGACACCCCTGTCCCTCACCAAGATCTGGCTGACAGGTGGTATTCTTTGGGAATATTTATTGTATTGACTTTTTCTATATTAATTTCCGTCTATTACTTTTATCGCTGACAATTTAATTTCTTGAGCTAAGCATGAAGCATTGGGTGGACATTCGATCAACTTGCCGCTGAATACTACCCTTAATCCGATTATTTTCAAAGATTCAGGCAAATTAGATGGATAAAAAATATTTATGTTCCCCTGATAGGCCATATCTGAACTGATGAGATATCCATCCGTAATAGTCCCGGTATAGTTCACAATATCATCATCACTGACCGGAGTTGGTGCAAGACTTCCGGAACAACCGAAAATGAGTGTGGTCAGAAAAAGGCAGAAGACATAATTAAATATTCTCATACCATCTCTCCTTTTCTGATCTGTACAACTTTTTATATAGAGATTAGTTTTATCTTACACATGGAACGGTCAGATTTATGGAGCAATCTCAACCATCATCACTGTTTGTGTATTAGAAAATACCCAAAACCAAATGCCAGTAAAATTTCAATGCCAAAGGCTATCCAGCCACTGGGATTGATCGTACCGCCTAAAACACCCAGCAAACTCAACACGGCCAGTGTACAGGTCACCACCAACCCTCCGGCGATAATTGCCAGTCGGGTGGTCGATGGTTCGGCATTACGGGCCAGCCACATGATCACGCTGTACCCCAGAAACAGCACGGCATACCGGCGCGACATGTACACCAGCATCCCGTTCGGTTCTGCACCCCACTGCGCCAGCATAACTGCCGGAAAGAGCAGCCAGCTCAGTCCCAGCAGCAGCGTTACCACGGCCGTAATAATGAATAAGGCCTTGACGGTCATAAACACCTACAGATATGATTCCAGTGTGCTGTTCTGGAACAGGCGCGAAACCTGTTCGGCCCCGTCCACGATTTTAAGTTTGTGGAACATGCAGCCACGACGCGTACACCCTTCGATGATACCCCCGTTAGGCAGATGGAACACGAACATCGGTGCCGAACACGACTGACAGGTATCCTGGGCATCCTTCAGACTTATCCCGCAGCTGGGACAGAACATCTCCACCACGTTGCCCTTGCTCAGTTTGATCCCTTTTTCGATGTTATCGAAACTGCCGAACACCGGATCGAGATACAGCACCCCTGTTTTGCCCTTGCATTTGATGTTCACCTTCAGCGCAGGGTAACCGTGAATTTGCACTGTCTCATCGCGCAGCGAATGTCCGGCCGGACAACTGGCGTGCTGCACATGCAGCGTGCTGGACGGGACTTCCACCTCTATCTGGATCTTTTCTTTCTCGGACATATAGACCTCACCTTTTTTTAAATATATAAAAATTTTATTAGGGATGCATTATTAATTGCAGGCAAAAGTACCTGAGTACCTTAGTTCCTTAGTCCCTGAGAAAATACGGCTAAAGTGTCATTCCCGCTGTCCGGATGGCACGCTTGACTGTAGTATGGGCGGGAATCTTATCACAATATTTGAAGGTCGGAGATCTACCGTCAGGTAGAGGGGTAGGGGGTTGTTTTAAAAAGAGGCAAAGGGACAGAGGGTAAAGAAGGCCTGAGGCAAAGAATCACCTTCAAGGTTCTAGAAACCTTGAAGGTGGCTAGCTTAACAACTTATCAAAAAAGTCCCTTAGTTACTAAGTACTTGAGAATCGGATTAGTTTTTTATGCTCTTCACGTATGCCTTTGTACGCTTTGCGCTAAAAAAGTTAAAACGACATGCCAAGGACGCTCCTCCTACAATCCATTACCCTTTACCCATTTCCCATTACCCATTTCTATTACTTCTACCACAGCTCTTCGTATTATAAAAATCATGATAAACATTTCCCTTGCATCAGCTAAGAATCTCCGTAAATTGCTTACCGTCAAACCAGCATTTTACAGGCAGCATTAGTTTTACTCTTATTTT
>CAYSHN010000075.1:0-10994 GCA_964430815.1 uncultured Calditrichota bacterium
AAGTGGCTGAAAATTTTCTTCTCCGCCGGAATCCATTAGACCCTCTGAACAAGCACCGATTAAAAGTATCAGCCAGGCCAGCAGGAGCAGTTTGTTTTTTTTAATCAGCTGATTAGTGCTGGAAAAATCTCGGCTTCTTTCCATAATATTTCCGGGGTGTACATTTACATCGACTATTCATTTCCGGTCGGGTGTCGATCGAACTATGAACAATTCTATCTAAATGTAATCTGCTAAATAATTTCTTTCGTTGCAAGTCCTTAATTCCATTCTAATCCGCATTAACCCGCGTGTGTAACATCTGCGGTTGATGAATTTGATACAGATAAACAAAGATATTCCTCCAATTGTATTGCAATCCCTGATAAAGTTAATTAATATATCATGCTTTATTGCTTTTTTTTCTTACGAATCTTGATAGTGCGTATCCGAAACCGGGCATACGATCTAAGACAACAATAAAATTATAAGGAGTCAGCCTATGAAGAAAATGCTGCTTAGTTTATTATTAATTCTGATTGGTTGTCAAACGGATACCTCCGGACCTGATCAAAATTTATCCGGCTCTCACCTCACTGTAACCGGAGATCTCGATGAATCCTATTCTGCGGTAGCCTATTTTGGTATAAGTACCTATACTTCCGGAGATACCACCAGGGAATATTTTACAATTATGATCATGCCCAAAATGACCGGGACCAATCCCTTAGGCATGGCACTGTTATTTAAATTAAATCCCGAACCTCCGGCTGTACAGAATTACCAGATTGGCGAATATGCAATAGGATCGGATATTCCGGAGAATGAGTTTGGCGGTAGTTTCAGCGGTAGAAATACTACCGATTATTCCGGTTATACTATGACCGCTGGAAATTTAAATATCACGGAAGTAACGACTACTGTAGTAAAAGGCGATCTGGAAATGAGCGGCTACTATCGAAAATTATTTGAACAGGATACCACCCGGATTGTGAATATCTCGGGCTATTTTTCTGCTACCGAATTGATTTACTGACCGGGTTATAAAAGAATAATGATTGTGCTATTGTATTTTTAACCGCTGATGACCAAAGATAAACACGGATATTTATAGATATATATTCTTTGCGGCCTCTGCGTTTACCTCAGCGCGCGAAGCGTCTGCAGTTATTAAGTGTGCCGTAGTTGAATACAGATGATAAGCAATATTATTTTCTACGCCGAAGGCCTGCTTATTCTGCCTTAGCAGAATTTACAGATTTTGATTCATTTAATGATGCCCGAATACCTAGGCCAAATGAAAAAAATCCCCCATCACCATCTTCGTTTCTATAATAATTCCATTCCGGAAAGATCAGATTACCTTTAAAAGGAATGGCCAGCCCAAAACAGATCACTGTATAATCGGAAAGATCATCGGAATCCCCGTTCATTAAAAAAGAATTATTTAAATAATACCCAAGATAAGGTTGCAAAGTTAATATTTCTTTACTTATGGTAAATCCATACTTGTAGTAAGGTTCAGAAATATCTTCAAAGTCATCGACAAAACAGACCCCCATATGGAAATTAGCACTCAGATCGAACCATTTAAATGTTCTTGGATTTAGTTGCTGACGCAGGTTTGCTTCCAGGACATATGGGAAATAAAACCGAATCCCTGTTTCAAAACGCCAGGGTAATCCCGTGGCTATACCCAGACTGGGAGTGAAGGCTACATCTTTTTTCACAATTCCTTCATCTTCCTCTATCCATATTAAATTATCAACCCCCGGTGTCATAACTGTTTTGCCTTGTTCCAGGGTCCGAGCGGTATAATAATTGGTAGTAATACAATTTGACAGAATTAAAGCCAAAGAAAAAATATAAAATATTCTTAGTGCACTATTTTTCATATAGAATCGATCAAAAACTCTTTATATTTCAACTGGCTGGACCAGAAACGACGTAGAGTACGGTTAATTATTTAATCCAAATATCACCCTGACAGGTAAAATCTTGGGCATTCATATAGCATCTATAGATACCACTCGGAACTTTTACTCCCAGTTGATTCTTAAAGTCCCATTCTATTTCATATAATCCGCGGACGCATATTGTATCGACCAATGTAATGACAGTTTTATCATCTCCATCCTTGATCAAAAGTTTAATTCTTGAATCCTGACCTGTAAAAAAAACTAATTTTATACTCTCTTTTTCCCTGTCAACAGGATTGGGATAGGCCGGAAAAAATGCATAGAAAACATTATTAACTACGGATCCATTAGTATCCAGGCTGAGTTGATTAATACACCAATCCGATTCATCTTCTTTTAGTATAAAACCAAATTTATCGGTAACCGTTATACCTTGGTAAGGCGAAGACCAGTAGGATGGATCAAATAATACACCGCTGTCACCCGCACAATGAAACGAGAGGCTGATGCCAACGATAAATAAAATTATGCTTAGATTTCTCATTTTATAAATATAACCTCAGGATAATAAATCTTCCCGTTTTAAATATGGTGGCATCCGGGGCATTTCCGGTGGGTGAATATTCCCTGGCCGTTTCCAGGTAATTAAATTGAAATTCCCCGGCCAGACTGATCCAGTCGGAGAAAAAATATTCAGCGCCAAATACCAATCCTACCATAACGTCTAAATAGGATTCAGTACTATTATATAAATTCGTGAATAATAACCGGGATCCGATATAAGGGACAATCTTTTTTTCTCCGAAATGATATAATCCTCCCAAGCCCAGATTGTATAAAGTGCCTGAATTGTCTTTAATATTTATCCTTTCCAACCCGCCGGTGAGTTCCACGGAAATGCTATTGTTTATCCATAAAGAAAATCCACAATTCAGTGGCTGAGATACAAAATCCTCCATGAATACTAAACCCATTTTCCCGGCACGACCTTGCGCATAGGTTAAACTGTTCAGTATCAGTACTGTAATGAAAGTGATAAAAATGTTTTTAATCATATTTCTGACCTTTCATTCTTTATTCCATTATTTTTAACACCCAAACGACCAGAATCTGTAAACCCCAGCTAAAACATAGATCATTATTCCAGTCCTCCTGGTCAGGCAACCATATCACTCGTGGTGAATAGTATATTGCTCTTTATAGTTATAGCGGCGCCTGTCTAATAAATAATTAAAAAGAATCTTTTTATAATTATAGTCTTTGTACAGAAAATTACTGAAAGCAGAAAAACTCTTACGATATAAATATAATCAAGGGATTGTCTATGTCAAATGAAAAAAGAATCGGCTTTCTTCAAGATCAATGCCATCTCGGCTCTGTGTCTCTCCGTGTCTTCTCGATAGAGCTACACACCCCGTCCGCCAGTCACGCCGGTAGGCGGATCAGCCCGCTGGCTGACTGGCGGGCACCCACCCCGAGGTGATTTTCCTCCTCATTTTGAGTATGCTAGATCCCGGGTTACGCCCGGGATGACGATGTAAAGCAATCCCATCAGTACTAAGGTACTAAGGTACTTTTTTACTTTGTCACTCTGTGTCTCTTTGTCCCTTCTTAAAACAACCCCCTACCCCTTTTTTCTAAGGGGGAACTCAGTGCCCTAGTGCCTTAGTGCCTTTTTTACTTTGCTTTTTTAATCGCATTCATCCGCGGTTAATGAATAAACCTCAGGGCATTTTTATTATAGATTTTTTCCAGTACTTCATCCGGAAGATTTACGCCGTAAATCATCCAGCGCCCCTGCAAATGGTGACCACCGGCTGGATCGAAATATTCATCATCCGTTTCCAGAAAGCGGTAATAGATTCTATAAGCTTCGGCATTCGGGGGCGTATCGGTACCAAACAGCACCCGATCCTGGTATTTAATAAGAAATTTTCGAGCGGTATAAGGCTGCCGGCCCAGTTCATTGATGCGGGCATCGATGTCGACATAAAAATTCGGATAACTATCCAACCACCCGCTTACCCTCTGCAAATCCTCTGGCAAATTCCCCACATGAGCGCCAATAAAAATTGTTTTGGGATGCCGGGCAATGACCCGGTTGCGCTGAGCCAGAATCTCTTCCTTTGCCGGAAACTGTGGTCCGTAAAATGACCAGTCCGGATGGGCAGCCAGTTCATCATAACGCTCATTGAACTGATCAATCGGCGTGAAAAAAGCATTGGGATCAGAGACGTGTATCATAACCGGAATACCGAGTTCTCCGCATTTAGCCCACAGAGGATCTATACGGGGATCATCCACTGCCACCAGTTTTCCGCTTTTATCTCTGATGGTCAAACCAAGGGCCTTGAATATTTTCATCCCTTTAACACCCATCCTGACTGCTTCTTCCAGCCGCTGGGCTTCTTTTAATCCAAAATCAGGCTCATCGATCTTGCTGAAATCAGGTGCAAAAAAAAGCAGGAAACGATCGCTGGAAACTTCCTGAGAGACGCGCAGATGCTCCTTATAAAAGTCACCCGCTGAACGGGCATCCAGACTGGCACATTTCCAGACCCCGGCTTTATCCATTTCTTCCAGATATTGTTTTGTATTTTGTAGCTGCCCCAGATGATTATGAATATCGATCACCGGGAATTTAGGTTTGAGCACCTGGGATTCCTTGACCACTAATTGACTTTTTGGTTTCCAATCTAAAAGTTTAAGATCGAAGTTTTGAGCTAAAACCAGTGTGGGCAACAGCATCAGCATGTAGATTAAAAATCTTCTGCAGGTAAACATAAGAATTCCTCCTGTCTTTCGTATCGATTTAATTTTATATTTATATTTCCATGAAAAAAGAGCAGACGCCTACTAATCTTCTTTTAATCAGTCTTTTTGATCCGCTCCTTTAATTCCCCTTTTTCAACTATTTCAAATGCACTCCAGGTATACCAGCGATTGGCATCACCTCCCTGTACGGCTAATTGAACCGCGGGGCGATTGGTGAAAGGATCTAATAGCGCAAAATAAATCCCATAGCGTCCCGGTTTTGCATCAGCAGGAATGGAGATCGTCACACTGTGGCGATGCCGTCCAGGCAACCACTCCAGAACATTCCAGTTGGTTTCCTGTACGGGTAAAATATTTTTATGGCGATGATCCCCTAAAAAACGAATATCTATCACTGGTTTGTATGCCCGATAGGGTGGTGCCACACCGGTATTATCCAGTTCCATTTCAAAAGTTAAGGTTTCACCCGGTTCGATCCATTTAGGGTGGCGGATCAGGCGGGGAACCAGACGGTATCCCATACGCTTTAGAAATCGTTCGGTGGCTGGCCACCATTCCGGAGGTATGGGCGCAGATTTATTATTAAAAACTGAAGTATGCAGTTCCAGGCAGACGCTCCAAATGTATTCAATATCCCGTCCGGCCACTAACCAGTCTTCCATGGTCGAACAGGATTCGAAACAGACCGGTCGCGTTTTCCAGGCATTGTTCACCGAGGGATATATCCTGGGCAGTTCCAGGTAGTGGGTCATTAGATTCCAGTTATTGGGTGGACCATAATCGCCCATACAATCCGCACGCCAGCCAACATTGTGTTCCGTCGCATATTTTAAGCCTTCCGCCGCATCTTCACAGATTACCAGTGGCGTTTTTTTAAAACCTTCCAGATACCAGTTGATGATGATCTTCTTGGTTGCCAAAGGGTACTCATCTTTCCCTTCAATAAAACTGAGATGCCATTCCCCCCAGTGACCATAAGAACCGATATCGATATGATCGATATCCGGATGTCCATCATAACGCCTGGCAAACTCTTTAACCAGTCTTCCCATATATTTAATATAAAGAGGATCTTCATGGTCCGGCATCCAGCTCTTATTCTTTGTTCCTTCTTCAATAGTCTCCTCAGCAAGATATTCGAAACCCCTGGCGCCGGTTTTTCGATACCACTCGGGTACACCATCATGACCATTTGCCGGCATAATGCGGGTGGCCAGCCTCTGCCCACGGGAACGGGCCATGGCCATAACTGAATCGATCATGGACCAGCGGTATTGACCTTCCACCGGCTCCAGTTCATTCCAGTACCAGCGGTAATAGGCAATTGTACTGGCCGGATATCCGGGGACATCCCCATTCAGAGAACTTTGGGTGGTGAATCCCATGCCCGGATTAACCAGTATTTCATCCAGTTCGATCGGTGCAACTACCTGTACGTTGGGCAGGTCCTGAGCCTGGATTCGCGGTATAATTAATATCAGACCTGCTGATACAAGTCCATATAAAAGATAAGCACGAACTTTCATAATGGTTCCTTAGCTGATAATGGATCGCTCATTTTTAATCCTGCTAAATCAATGCGGCTTGATATCTTATTCGAAAATCAATTTGCCAAATTTCTGATACTCATGAAATCTTTTTTCAACGGGCTGCCAGGACCAGTATGTACTTTCTCCTGTGTCATAATCACAGCGATAGAAATTGGCCCGCCATTCTGTCCCCGGTCGTGGTGGTACGTTTTGCAGAGGTTTTAACAACTCATAGGGAATAAAAAATTCAGCGATCCACTCACTGATTTTCGAACCACTTTCTTTTTTCCCACCATGAACCGTAGTTGCATGGCGAACCAGGCGGTTTCCTTCGTAATGCCAGGGACGCCATCCCCACAGATCCCCTTCAAAATTGGGCACCAGCAGTACCAATTCCCGATCAAGCGGAGATAATTCATATTCGAAATAAACGGGATACCGTTCATCCGGCCAGATAAAAACTTCCACTACGTCTTCTTTCCACAAGTCCATAAAATCAGCCGGTGAAGAAGCTTTTAATATCCCGTCGCTGCAACGGAAAAGGAAATAAATTCCACTGTCCGAATATAGAACTTTGACACCAGTCTGATAACCTGTATCTTTACCTTTGCGCTGTGGCAGGGACAGCCAGTCGGTGGTATCCCAGGCAAAAAATTTACCATCTCCCGAGACCTTAAAATCTTTTACCTTTTTGACGTTAAGCACCATTTTAATTCCTTCCTCCGCAAGAACTATATTGACAGGGGATAACGATTTAGGTGACCAGCCAGTCAATAAATAAATCAGCATAGTTAGAAGTACACCTTTTTTAATCATTACCTTACACTCCATTAATGAATTTTAGTATGTAGAAATCAATCCGATCAACCTATTGGGTAGAATTTTTGGATCAGATTCCTTTCCGCCAACCAGTATCATCAAAGGTCTTAAGTTGAATAGTAAACGAATCATCAGGATTCAGTGGCTGGGCACAGGCCCATTTTAACGGCCGGCGAATACCTTTCGTCTCAATTTCAGCACGTATTTTCATTTTCTGCCCTTCCAACCCATCAGGCAGAATGAAGGAAGCCTGCCGCAGATGTTCGCCATAAGGCTGACCAGCATCTAATCCTCCACCCACTTTTACTTTTCCATCCATACTTTCTAAATAAATGCGTAGAATTCCGGGAATTCCGGTTACACCATCATTGGCCACAGCCAGAATGATTTCACTCGTGCTGTAACGCTTACGCTGCCAGACCCAGGACGGCCGCACCCGGTACCCCATCCGCTGCTGCAGGGAACCGATACTATCCGGATACTTAGCAGCGAAACGAAGGAGGTTGTCCGCTTCCGTCCATAACGCCCAGTAATTGCCACCCGTATCTAATACATGCAGCATGGCATTCTGACGATCGGTGATTCCCGCGGAATCCACCTCCAGATCTTCAAGTTTATAATGACGATTACTCCCCTCTTCCAGCACAACTGCCAGCCACGGCGGCCGATTGGAGAGACATTCAATCTGAATGGGTTCTTCAATGTAGACCAGACTATCCGAACGGAGCCAGCAACCTGCCCGGACAGCCAGATCCAGACATTCCCGGTTTCCGGTCTTACTGATATCAGGTTGGGTATTGATCACCAATGGCACTTTTTTCCAGGTATCGATCTGAAAGCGGGTCATATCCACCATAGTTCTTTCCGCCGTCCTGTAATCCGGAAACGGATTAGGCAGCGCATTGGTATGCCCTTCCCCCCAGAAGCCGTACATCATCATATCCATGAATTCCACTGCTGCATGTCCATCCAGTTCGGCAGCCAGCAGTTCATTTAATTCCCGGAAAGCTTTTTGAAATTCAGGGTGATCATAGCGTGGTTCGCGATATTCCCAATTCCCGGATTCGTTCACCTTTTTCTCTCCACGCCGCCGACCGATCTTCACCAGAGGAATTTTATCCAGTAAAAAGTCCGGCATGGCCAGTTGCTCAGGTTGAAAATTGGGGCTGGAAAGTTGCACCCGGAATCCCACCCGTAAATTGTACTGCTTCGCTGCATCAAGAGTGAGTTTCCAGATCGGATTCATATCCAAACGCCCTGCACGTTTCTGCACATCCCGCCAGTCACAACGAATGTATAACAGATCTACGAAGGGAAGACTGGCCAGTTTTTCAACCTGTTTTTCCAGAGTTTCCTTACCCTGGCGTACTGCGAGCGCAGGGCCGTTTTCTTCCCAGGTATAACCAATTAATCCCAGCCCAAAGTTTTTGACATGTTCTTTTGAAGGATTGGTCCAACCGATTGTCTGCCAACCTTCATCCTGTTCAATACCAAACGGACCCTGGTTCAATCGATCAAAAACATATGGGCCCGGTCCGAAATCATAACCGTCCCAGCGATGGTCCGGAACATCCGCCTTTCCTGGTTTAAAATTAAGACCGGTCAGTACGGTTACCGCACCAGTGGTTTTTAGAAAGTTTCTACGATCCATTTTTTATCCTCCCGGTTATTATTCTCAGCATGAAGTTAATCCAAGCAACAGCCCTGGTTATTTTATGGGGCAATATTGCTATTGTAAATCCGCTTCAAATTCAATCCGTTGTCCAGGTACCAGCCGGTCACATTCAATGGTCAGCATCGGAGTCGTACCTCCTGATGCAACCACAAATTGCCGGATTTCACCTGGCTGTAAATATCTGAGCGACTCTGCGGCACGAACCCCATTAACACTCACGAATGCATCGTAATAGATTGGTGCAACACCGGTATTTTGTACCGTCACCCGTGATCCGGTCGGACTGGTTTCAAATCCGGTGATCCTGAACTTGTAACCGCAGGCCATACCATGTTCTGCTATCCGTTCCATTGTAGTCATACGTGGCCACTGTTCACAGATCATAAAAGTAATACCGAAATTGCGTGCCTGTTCAGTCCAGTTTTTCGAAACCATTTCTTCGCGTTCTTTGTTGGGGAACAGGATCTCTCCACCCATGGGGGATTCTTTATAGCGCTCGCGGCCGAAAAAAGTCCAGCCATCCAGATTGTAACCCGGCTTCCAGGCCAGATGGAAAGAATCATCAAAAATACCGAACTTCAGCTGCAGCAATTCGGGCTGCATTACAAAGGGGGTACGTTTCCCATCGTGGGCATCCTCTGAAATCATCCATGGCGTATTTTTAAAAACTTTCTCGAGGTGTTGGAAGAAACGGGCTTGAAACTCCTTACTTGGAAAAGTTTTTCCTGGTTCTTCGGGTCCTGAATAGATGTGATACTCAGCCCACAGACCAAAACCTGTCTCAAGGAATGCCAGACGGGGATCCTGGTCGTACTGCTCAGCAAATTTTTCGTAGAACTCCAGAAAGAAGCGCTGGTATTCGGGATTGGACCAGTCCGGGAAACCGGTTTCTTTACCTTCACTTTTGGCAATCGTTTCTTTATAATCCGGTAATGCCTTGATATAGTCCGGAACACTGGTCTGATGGCCGGGATAGGTATCCCAGAATCGCAGTACAGCCTGGTGCCCGCGGCTGGCTGAGGAATTCAGTTTTCGTTCGACCGCGGACCAATCGTAAATCCCTTTTTCACTGACCACATCACAGTAGCGCATATAGGAATATTCCAGCTGGATAGCATCACTAAAACTGTTTTTCGAATCTTCCCACATTACAATACCGGTCATGGGCTGGACATGGGTAATGTGACTTCTAAGTGCAACGGACCGCCAGGTGTTTTCCGTTGCCTGCGTCGTCAAAGTGATGCAATAGAATATAAATAATGAAAGGCTGAAGATGATTTTATTCATTTTCATTGCTTCGTTCTCCTTTTAATTTAAGTATTTTCCTAACCACTCATACACCGTCTGCCACCATAGTTGCGCATTCTGCGGCTTCTGTACGAAATGATCCTCATCGGGGAAATATAACAACCGCGATGCCACGGCCTGTCGCTGTAAAGCAGTGAACATCTGCAATCCCTGGACATACGGTACCCGGTAATCATTCTCCCCATGTACGATCAGCATCGGCGTCTTGAAATTTCCGGCCAGTCGTCCGGGAGACCACTGTTCATAAGTCGTATGCTCCTGCCAGGGCAGACCGCCAAATTCCCACTCCGGAAACCACAACTCCTCCGTGGCTCCGTACATGCTGATCTGTTCATAAATTCCGTCATGAGAAATAAGACATTTATAGGGATTTTCATGTCCGGCGATCCAATTGACCATGAATCCACCATACGAAGCGCCGGCCGCGGCCAGCCGGTCGGCATCGATATAATCATAATGACTGATTACATATTCCGTGGCTTTGACCAGATCTTCGTACGGATAGTCGCCCCAGTGTCCGGAAATGATATCGGTAAACTTTTGTCCATACCCTCTGCTGCCGTGAAAATTGATCCAGTACACCACATACCCCGGTGCGGCAAACATCTGGTAATTCCAACGGTAATGAAAGTTGTTATTCCAGGCCCCCTGCGGGCCACCGTGAATCAGATGTACCGCCGGATACCTTCGACCCTGGACAAATCCCGGCGGCTTCATAATAAATCCCTGCACGCTGTCCCCCAGTGCACCAGTGAACCAGAATTCCTCATACCCCGGCATATCGAACTGGTCCAGATTTTCAGAATTGAAATGAGTCAGCTGAATAAGTTTTTTGTTCCGTAAATTGAACTTAAATAATTCCGCTGGATACTGAATCGACTCTTCGGTAAAAACCAGTTCATCTTTATTTAAAAATTTCACTCCATTGATATAATGACCCTTCAACACCGCATCGATTTTCTTCGATTTCAAATTCACTTTATAAATAGA
>CAYSHN010000076.1:0-10905 GCA_964430815.1 uncultured Calditrichota bacterium
AATACAGGATGAATAATCCGACAGCCATAGCAGTATCATAGACCAGCGCAACTACAAATGCTTTTCGTGCGGCATAACCGTTTTGCGGATCTTTATACCAGAAACCTATCAGCAGATAACTGCACAGGCCGACCCCTTCCCAGCCAAGATAGAGCAATAACAGATTATCCCCCATCACCAGGATCAGCATAGAGCCGATAAACAGATTCATATAGGCAAAGAACCGGCTGTAACCTCCCTCAGCGGCCATATATTCGGTTGAATAGATATGGATCAGGAATCCAACAAAGGTGATTACCAGCATGAAGATCAGAGTCAGTGGATCAAGATAGAAAGCCACGGCCGGTGCAAAAGCAGAAACCGATACCCAGGTCCATAATACCTGGCTGAATTGATAATCAGCCGGAGGGTTGGTGATAAAAGAATAGGCAATTAAAATTGTAATTACTGCCGAGATGCCAATGGAACCAACACCGATGATGGCAACACCCTGCTTCGATAATTTGGAACCAAAAAGTACCAATAGCAGAAAACCGCTTAAGGGTAATACCGGAATTAGCCACAGCCAATCAAGCATCTCAGCCTCTCATTTTACTTAGAGCATCTACATCGAGAGTTTTAAATTTTTGATAGATCTGCAGAATTAAAGCCAGACCTACGGCAACTTCAGCAGCAGCAACCGCCAGAATAAAAATAAACATCACCTGTCCATCCGCTTGCATCCAGCGTGAACCACCCAGGACAAAGGCAATTCCGGCAGCATTAAACATTATTTCTATCGACATCAGTATAAAAACGATATTTCTGCGCACCAGCACACCAATCAATCCCAGAACGAACAGAATAGCGGCAAGGATCAAACCATGAGCCATGGGAATATCAATCATTGATCCTCCCCACTCATAAACCTATGCAGAGTCTGTTTTTTACGTTTACCCAGGTGATATGCACCGACTATTCCGGCTAAAAGAAGCATAGCAGCTAACTCAACTCCGATGATATAGACACTGAACAGAGAAGTTCCAACCTCCTTCGGTCCGATTATAGTTCCTTCGGGACGGGCTGAACGGAGTGTCAACAGAATATAAATCAATTCAACGATCAGGATTAACGCCAGAATCCCGGGACCAATCCAACTCCTGGCTGCCAGCCATTGGTTCTCCTGGCCGATCGATGTTTTGCCCAAATTTAACATCATCACTACGAAAACAAAAAGAACCATGATGGCCCCGGCATAAATAATCACTTCCAATGCTGCAATGAAAGGTGCTCCGATCACAAAGAATATAACCGCAACCGCTAACAATGATAAAATCAGGTACAATAAAGCATGCACAGCATTCAGCCGGGTGATGACCATGATTGTAGCAATAATCGCCACTACTGCTGCAATATAAAATGCAATTTCCATTCTGATCCTATTGGCACTTCGATCAATATAGATCCCGAGTCCTGTCTGCGCCAGGTCTTCGACATGCCCGGGATGACAAAACACAGTTTGTCACTCAGGTACTAAGGTACTCAGGGACTTAGGGACTCAATGGGCAGGTACAAAACCTGCCCCTTCTATGTCTCTTTGTCCCTTCGATATTAAGGCATCAAATCTTTCAGATCCAGTGGTGGATCTTCTTTTTCCGCTGTGCCCTTCTCTTTACCACCGATAGCCAGTCCAGCTATACGGTAGAAATTATAATCATGATATTTACCTGTTCCATCGACCAGCAGGTTTTCTTTTTCATAGACCAGATTCTGCCGGTTATATTCGGCCATTTCAAAATCAGGAATCAGTTGAATCGCATAAGTGGGACAGGCTTCTTCACAGTATCCGCAAAATATGCAGCGCGAAAAATTAATACGGAAAAATTCCGGATAGCGTCGACCGTGTTTGTCTTCGGTTGCCTGCAGAGCGATACAGTCCACCGGGCAGGCAGTGGAACATAAGTAACAGGCCACACAGCGTTCCTGACCATCCGGATCGCGGCTGAGAATAATGCGTCCGCGCCAGCGGGCCGGCAGCACCATCTTCTCATCGGGATACTGGACCGTAACCCTGCGATGGAACATATGCAGAAAAGCTACCCACAAACTTTGCAGAATACTGATCATCCGCTTATCTCTTTATTATACACCAAATTTTTTCCAATTCATTATTTTTTTCTATGCTATTTTTTATCCCGCTAAAACAACTGCCCCGGTTACCAGAATATTCAATAATGATAGCGGCAGTAATATTTTCCAACCATAAACCATTAACTGGTCATAACGCGGCCGGGGTAAACCTGCCCGCAATAAAATAAACAAAGCTATAAAAACAAATGTCTTCAATAAAAACCAGACCCAGGGGGGTAAGAAAGCAGGACCCAACCATCCCCCCAGGAACAGGGTGACTGTCATGGCTGAGATAAGGGTTACACCTAGATATTCCCCTACAAAAAACATTCCAAATTTCAATCCCGAATATTCGGAGTGAAAACCAGCGATGAGTTCGCTTTCTGCTTCAGGGATATCAAACGGTAATCGATGGGTCTCGGCGATACCCGCCAGCAGAAAGATAATAAAACCCAGGAATTGTGGAACGATAAACCAGAGATCGCGCTGGGCTTCAACGATCACCCGTAAACTGAATGAACCCGCCAGCATTACCACACCCATCAGAGACAATCCCATAAAAACTTCATAAGCCATCATCTGGGCCGATGCACGCAGACCACCCAGCAGCGAATACTTATTATTAGAAGCCCAGCCGGCCAATACCAGGCTGTAGACACCCAGTGATGACATGCCCAGGAAAAATAACAAACCTATATTCAGATCAACCACATACAGATCAGGGGCAAAAGGGATCACCGCAAAACTCATCAACACCGTAATCATGATAACAGCCGGCGCCAGGACAAAAACCGGCTTATCGGCAAAAGGGGGCACCCAGTCTTCTTTAAAGAAAATCTTGACCATATCAGCAACCACCTGTATTAAGCCGAACGGTCCCACCCGGTTCGGACCATAACGATCCTGCCACAGGGCCAGCAACCGGCGTTCCAGCCAGATCAGAGCAGCAGCAATGGTCATAACCACCATCAGAATTCCAACCACAATCAACAGGATTTGCAGAGTTGGACTCATACTCTGATCCCTTCTATTTTTCCCGGAGCCGGAAGATTCAAATATGGCAGATATTTTAAACCAAGCGGATAACCGATTGTATCCACAGGTAAAGAGTCACTGAAACGAACGGTTAGTTCCAGGTGCATAGAATTAATCTGTAATAAAATTTTATCATTTTCTTTTAACTTCAACTGTGCCCCTTGCCGAAGGTTTATCAATGCATATGGCTGAGGAACCAGTTGCGAGATATTTTCCGATTTTGTACTCAGCTCTTCAGAACCAAAAATATGGTACATGGGGACGACCAGCCACTCACCCTGTTTTAATTTAAAATCCAGTGGTATATCGTTATAATAATCTGCTTTTTCTGATCCAGGATGTAACAATGGAATGCCCGGATCACCATCCTGCAAAGATCCACCCACTTCTTTCTGAAATTTGTTGACCGACTGTACTGAATTCCAGCCGGGCGACCAGAACAAGGGGATTAAACCCGAAGGTGGTATGCCATGGTATCCTTCCATTGAAAATGCAAATGGGGAGTCGGGATCAGCAGGTGGTTTCGGCTCGCTGACATTAATCTTCGCATTCATAGAGGTTCGACCACTATAGCGATGAGACTGTCTCGGTATTTTCTCACCCTCTGCATCCGCAGCGAGTTTTATCACCGGTTCAAACGCCGGTAATACCTTTGCCAGTTCCGCCAACAGACCATCCAGGTTTTTCCAATCAGCCGCTCCATTTTTACCGGATTCCTGCATGATATCATGCAACCAGCGCCAGCTTTCCTGGATATCTCCTGTTGGATTATATACCTTAAAGAATCTCTGAGCTCGCCCTTCATTATTAACCAGCGTACCGCTTGCTTCAGCAAAGGCACTGGCGGGCAGAAGGATAGTTGCTTTTTTAGAGGTTGTTGTTTCCAGATGATCCAATACGATGATCTGTTTAGCGGCACCGAGTATTTTGTCTATCTGATGCTCTTCGCCGCGACGGTATAAATCATTCTCCACGATAACTACCACATCGGGTTCCAGATCAACGGCTGCCGAGAGCGCTTTTCCGCCCAGTAATCCCAGTCCAATGCTATTGCATTCGGCAAAAGTTAAAAACAAACCGGCTTTTCTCTTTTCCGTTGACAAAACAGAGGCAATATTTGCTGCAGCCTGTAGGATACTTTCTTCACCGGCACCACTGCCGGTAATGATCAATGGACTCCTGGCGGCATTTAACTGACGGGCAATCTCTTCTGCCATGTTCAGCTCGGCGGGTGAAAGATCCGCACAGGTTGGTGCTTGTTTATCAATAAAATGAGCAATAGCAAATCCCAGCCGGGCGATATTCAATGGTGTCGCCCGAAGGGTACCGGTCGCAATTTCATCCAGTTTGGTGAGACCGGGAGTTGCCACAAACAGCGGTCCGTGCTGATCCTGAATCAATTCCCTGGCTGCAGCATCATTCCACACGGGGATATTCAGTTTTTGCACTGCTTCCAGCGGTTGTTGTCTCACGGCCTGACGTATAGTCAGAGCCAACATCGGAGCAGTATTGGTTATATCATCGCCCAAAATCAATACTGCATCTGCGTTTTCACATTCCCGCAACGAAGGTAAATTATAATTTCCCTGACTGAGAATTCTCAATCCAGTACGTACTACATTAAATTCTTTATTCGAAAAACCCTGATAAAAATTATCCATATTTACCAGTGTTCGTAAAGCAAAGTTAGATTCCAGTGAGGCCCGGGGAGAACCAATACCGATTATTTTTTTGCCAGAATTGAATAGTTGCCTTAGACTACCCAGGATCTCTTTTTTAGATACCAGTTCAAACTTTCCATTGCCTTTCCTGGCAGCATTCCTGATTCTGCTGGTACTGTTGACAAACTCATAACCGAACCGTCCGCGATCACAAATAAAATAACCATTAATTTTTCCATTGTACCTGTTGATGACGCGGCGCAGGGTTCCATATCTTTCCCCAGCAATGATATTACACCCCAGTGAACAGTGCACACAAATCGAAGGTGCGGTTTGCAAATCCCATTTACGGGAATAATGCTGTTTGAACGTTTTATCAGTGAAAACACCAGTGGGACAAACTTCAATCAGATTGCCACTGAACTCACTTTCCAGGATGCCGTCCTGCTGCCGGCCAAAGTAAACCCGGTTGCGTGAAGAAAATACATTCAGATCCTTACCACCGGCATAGTCGCGGTAATAGCGCACACAACGATAACAAGCAATGCAACGGTTCATTTCATGATTGATAAAAGGACCCAGATACTGATTCTGATGAGTCCGCTTGTTGAAACGGTAGCGGCGATAATTATGTTGAGTCATCACCGTCATATCCTGCAGATGACACTCTCCCCCTTCATCACACACTGGACAATCATGCGGATGATTAGTCATTAACCATTCGATAACCATAGCCCGAAACTGTCTGGCTTCCGGATCCTGAATAGAAATGCGCAGTCCATCCACCACCGGTTCCAGGCAAGCCATCACGATCCGACCCCTGGTATCCTGCTCATTCTGAAATTTTTTCACGGCACATTGCCGGCAAGCCCCTACCGAACCAAGCACCGGATGCCAGCAAAAATACGGTAGATCAAAACCAAGAGAGAGACACACTTCCAGCAGGTTTTTATATTTGGATTCAACTGTATATTCTTTATTCTCAATATAGATTCTGGGCATTCCTTACCTCCACGGACACCTTTTTTCGGTGAGGTGGCGTTCAAAATCGCTGCGAAAATATTTTAGCGAACTTTGTAATGGTTCCATAGCACCTGGTGCCAGTGCACAAAATGTGTTACCAGGTCCCAGCCATTTACAATGAGCCGTCAACAAATCCAGATCGGCAGGTTGTCCTTCTCCTTTTTCAATGGACCATAATATCTTTTCCACCCAGGGCAGACCTTCTCGGCAGGGTTTACACCATCCGCAGGATTCCTGAGCAAAAAAATGTTCCAGATTGTGTACAAAGCCAACCGGACAGGTGCGGTCGTCCAGGACGATCATAGTGCCTGTTCCCAAGCGGCTGCCGGCCTTACTAACCGCCTCAAAACCCATCGGGATATCCAGATGTTCTTCTACCAGAAAATCAGTAGAAGCACCGCCGGGCAATGCTCCACGGAACTTATACCCCTCCTGCATTCCCCCGGCATGTGTTTCCAGAATTTCACGCATGGTAGTACCCATCGGCAATTCCCAAACCCCCGGATTCTTCACACGCCCGCTGACACCATACAATTTAGTACCCCCTTCGGGAGTGAGACTTAAGTTTTTAAACCAAGCCGCACCCTGATTAACAATGTGTGGTATACAACTGAGCGTTTCAATATTATTGACAATGGTTGGTTTACCAAAAAGTCCGCTGATCTGCGGAAAAGGAGGTTTCGCTCTGGGAGTAGCGCGTTTACCCTCCAGTGAATTCAGCAGTCCGGTCTCTTCCCCGCACATATAGCGACCAACGCTGGTATGCAAATGCATATCCAAGTTGAAATCACTCCCCAGGATTCTTTCACCCAGGTATTTCGCTTCATAAGTCTCGGCCAGGGCTTGTTTTATAATTTTAGCAGCCAGTTTATATTCAGCACGTAAAAAAATAAATCCGATATTTGCCTGGATCGCGTATGCGCTGATCATCATCCCTTCGAGTAACTGATGTGGATTACCTTCCAGCAGCAGTCGGTCTTTGAAGGTACCAGGTTCCATTTCATCTCCATTGGCAACCAGGTATTTGGGCCGGGGAGCATCAGCACCGGCAGGCACGAAACTCCATTTCAGACCGGTAGGAAAACCCGCTCCGCCACGTCCAGTCAGGTTGGCATCTTTGACCAGTTGGATCACATCCGCTGGCTTCATCTCTTTAATCACTTTACGGATGGCTTGATAACCACCGGTTTTTTCATATTCTTTTAAACTAAGTGGTGCAGCACCGGTATGGATATGTTGAGTTAAAGGTTTTTCCATATTTTTGTTTAATTACTCGTATTTTTCCAGAATTGAATCGATGCTTTGATCGGTCAAATCTCGGTACAGGTCATCGTCGATCATCATAGCCGGAGCATGATCACATGTTCCCAGACAGGGCACGGTCAATAAAGTAAAACGGTCATCAGCAGTGGTTTCACCCAATCTGATATCCAGTTTTTTATTCAGGTATGCCACAATATTTTCGTAACCCCTGATCCAGCAACTGATGCTGTCACAAACCAGAATGACATGGCGTCCAACAGGTTTACGAAACACCAGATTATAGAAGGTCGCCACATTATCCACCTCTTCCGGTGTCATGGTCAAAAACGCAGCAATGTCTTTTATATTCTCATCCGAAACCCAGTGACGGTGCTTTTGAACCACTTTAAGTGCTTCAATGCACGCTGCCCTGCGGTGAGGAAACTGTACGGCTTCCGCTTCGATCTCTGCTTTTTCTTGTTCAGTGATCATTTTTTTACATTTATTCAATCAGTATAGAATTATATGTTTCTTGTCATTCTGCCTTCGCAAGCTAAAGGTGCGACTACTATTAATTACTACGATTCGTCTTTATAACCTCCGTCTCGACTTCGCTCGACGACCGGTTTAGCTTTCCCCGAGCGGCCTGTCCTGAGCCAGGTCGAAGGAAGTCGAGGGGAGCGCCTCCTACAATCTTTTAGCCTTTACCCTTTCATCTTAGATTCCCGTCAACATACGGTCAAGCAAATCATACGAATAGCGGGAATGACACATTTATTCTCATATCAAATTATTTCTCAGGGACTAAGGTATTTTAATCAGCATTTGTTAAGCTAGCCCCCTTCGAGGTTCATAGAACCTCGAAGGTGATTCTTTGCCTCAGTGCTTTAGTGCCTTTTTACCTATCCAAATCCGCCAGCACATAATCCACGCTGCCTAAAATTGCCAGAAGATCGGCGACTGTATGGCCACGACTGATGTACGGTACCATCTGAATATGGGGAAAGGATGGTGTCCGGATTCTGGTACGGTAAGCATGGATATCTCCATCACTGACCACATAGTAACCATTATTACCTTTAGTAGCTTCAACTCCACAGAAGGCCTCACCTGCCGGCAACACCGGTCCCCAGGTAACTCCCAGAAAATGGGTGATCAAGGTTTCAATATCGTACATCGTTTTTTCTTTCAAAGGTGGTGTGGCCAGCGGATGATCGGATTTATAGGGTCCGACAGGCATGTTATCAAGACATTGTTCTATAATACGGGTGCTTTGCCGCATTTCTTCTACACGTACGCGGGCCCGGTCATAACAATCTCCGTTTTTACCTGTTGGGATTTCAAACTCGAATTGATCGTATCCTGAATATGGCCGCTTTTTACGAAAATCCCATTCCAAACCTGTAGCCCGTAAACCAGGACCGGTCACTCCCCAATCGATTGCCTCCGCCAGGGTATAACAACCAATCCCCACCGTGCGCGCTTTCAGGATCCGGTTATTCATGGTCAGTTTATCATATTCCCTGATCCGTTTGGGGAAATATTTTACAAAATCACGTACCAGTGTTTCCCAGCCTTTGGGCAGGTCCTGCACCACCCCACCGATACGGAACCAGTTTGGGTGCATACGGTCGCCGCAAATGGCAGCGACAATATCCAGGATACGTTCGCGATCATAAAACATGTAAAATACAGGCGAGAGTTGTCCTACATCCTGGGCAAAGGTTCCGTACCAGACCAGATGACTGGAGAGGCGGAACAGTTCACAGAGCATGACCCGAATTACCTGAGCACGTTCCGGGACCTCGATACCCGCTAATTTTTCCACCGCAAGTAAATAAGGCAGATTATTCATGACCCCGCCAAGATAATCAATCCGATCTGTATATGGAATAAAGGTATGCCAGGTTTGCCGTTCACTCATCTTTTCAGCACCACGGTGATGATAACCGATATCTGGTGCGATATCGACAATCTCCTCTCCATCCAGTTGCAGGACCAGACGTAATACACCGTGGGTGCCAGGATGCTGTGGACCCAGATTTAAAAACATGAAATCAGTATCTTCACCCTGGCGCTGCATGCCCCACTCTTCCGGCCGGAATTGCAGAGCTTCCTGTTCGATATCCTGTTTCTGATCAGTCAATTGGAACGGTCCCGCTTCCGTGGCCCGGGCATAATGTTCTTTACGCAGCGGATATCCCTGCCAGGTTGGTGGCAGCAAAATACGGCGTAGGTTTGGATGCCCAGCAAATTTTATACCGAACATATCAAAAACTTCACGTTCATACCAGTTGGCACTTGGCCAGATACTTGTTATACTGGGCAGGACAAGCGCATCTTTAAATAAGGCAACTTTAATCCGCACGTCTTCATTACGCTGCAGGGACAGCAGATGATAAACTACGGTAAAGTCCCCTGCTGGTTGTCCATCCCTTTTCCGCCGCAGTTGTTCATCAATGGCTGTCAGGTCGTACAGCATGCGATAAGGTTTGCTAATTTCGGATTTAAGATATTTTAATATAGGATTGATCCGTGTTTTATCAACCCAGGCAGTAGGGATAAGATCACAGGTAGATTGAGTGGTGATTGCCGAGTTACCAAATTTTGTCTGCAGTTCTTCAACAATCGTTGGATTATCTGGCATAAATCCTAATCGTTTGGCGTTATCAGTACAAATACCTTTTAGATCAACTTTATGAAAGCCGTAATCATCAGTTAGTTCCTGGAGAACAAGATCTCGCTGCAAATGAATTTAATTTCTGTTAATCGTTCAAATTTCATCTACCGATTTAAAAGTCCCCCATTTCTTTCTTTGATCCTGCTTTAAGTCACGCTTGCTGACCGGGAGGGGTTTGATGACTTGTTGATTGCCCACTACCCAACTCAAGGGACGTTTTTCTTTACCCACCGCATCGCGCAGCATCATTAATCCCTCCATAAAAGCATCCGGTCGCGGCGGACAACCCGGTACATACACATCCACCGGCATAAATTTATCCACTCCCTGCACTACACTGTATATATCATACATACCGCCGGAGTTGGCACAGGAACCCATGGAAATGATCCAACGTGGCTCCATCATCTGTTCATAAAGCCTTTTGATGATCGGTGCCATTTTCATAAATACGGTCCCGGCAATGATCATGACGTCGGCCTCTCGCGGTGTTCCGCGGATAACTTCGGCACCGAAACGGGCAATATCATAACGGGGAGTCAAACTTGTAGCCATTTCCACATAACAGCAGGATAATCCAAAATTGAAAGGCCACATGGAATTTTTCCGTCCCCAGGCCAGTAAATCCTGCAAGCGGCTCAGGACGATACTTTGTCTGACCGTATCTTCCAGGGAAGGTTGTATCTGAATCATAATTGTAATATTAAGGTTTTAGTTTACAATTCATCCAGACTTTTATTTAAGGTCTGATATTTTTTTAATAATTTTTTACCACTAAGTCCAAAATCCAGCGCACCAATTCGCCATTCATAAATCAGTACCGCCAGCAAAATACCGATGAATATCGAAACCCCCGTGTAGCCCACCCAGCCGAGTTCTTTGAAGGCAATGGCCCAGGCTATGATGAAGACAGCCTCCAGATCAAAAATGACAAAAAACATTGCTATTAGATAGAAGTGAACAGAAAAACGGATCTGCGCAGAACCTGTACTAACGATTCCGGATTCAAAGGTTTCACCGGTGGCCCGGTCTTTATGCCGCTGGCCGAGCAGGTAGGCAACCCCCAGCATCACTCCGAGGACAAGCAGTAAAACCAGCATGGTATAGACTAATAACGGCCAGATTAAGTTGGAATGATCAAAAGGACCATTCATA
>CAYSHN010000077.1:0-10841 GCA_964430815.1 uncultured Calditrichota bacterium
AGGGAATCTCTGGATCAGGGTCTGGGTGCGTTTCAGAAGCAGTTGGGTATTCGGGGAGAAAAATACCAGCAATATGATGTTGTATACATTACCTGGCAATTTGAAGCAATGGCCATTGATTTTAAACTGTTCTTAAATTCATCTGGCCAGATTGCCGGAATGTTTTTTGTACCGGTACAACCAGCAGCTGCGTACGTATCACCCTCTTATGTCAAGCCGGATTCCTATCAGGAACGGGAAGTAACCGTAGGTTATAATGAATGGGCCTTACCAGGGACCTTGACCATTCCAGCAGGAAGCGGTCCATTCCCGGCGGTGGTGTTAATCCATGGATCGGGTCCCAATGACCGGGATGAGACTATCGGTCCCAACAAACCTTTCCGTGACCTGGCCTGGGGATTAGCTTCAAAGGGTATTGCTGTATTACGCTATGAGAAACGTACTAAACAGCATGCTATTAAGTTTACTAAAGAGATAATTGCACAACTGACTGTCAAAGAAGAAACTGTCGATGATGCTCTAGCAGCCGTGACTCTGCTACGTCAAACCCAGGGAATTGATCCTGCCAGGATAATTGTACTGGGACACAGTTTAGGAGGAATGCTTTTGCCCAGGATTGCGGCAGCGGATCCCAAAATAGCCGGTTTAATTATCATGGCTGGCCCTACCCGTCCACTGGAAAAGCTCGCTTTAGATCAAGCCCGGTACATCAGCGGTCTGGACAGTACAATCTCCAGTCAGGAGAAAATATTTCTGGATACTTTGAGTGTACAGGTAGCCCGTCTTAAAGATCCGAATCTGTCTCCCAGTACGCCTGCTTCTACTCTTCCCCTGGGGATGCCGGCCAATTACTGGCTTGACCTGCGGGATTATAAACCTGCTGAAACTGCCAGAAAACTAAAACAGCCCATGTTAATCCTGCAGGGTGGACGCGATTATCAGGTCACCCGTGTAGATCTCGATGGCTGGAAATCCACACTGGCCTCGCATTCCAATGTGCAATTTAAATTGTATCCGGATCTCAACCATTTATTTATTACTGGTGAAGGTAAAAGTACACCAGCAGAATATGGAACAACCGGCCATATGGCCGAGCAGGTAATTATAGATATTACAGAGTGGATTAATAAGTTATAGAATAGGCACTGAGGCAAAGAATCACCTTCGAGGTTCTAGAAACCTCGAAGGTGGCTAGGCTAGCCTAACAACAAAATTATTAAAGATGCATAGACAGAATGGTATAAACTTGCTGCGACTTGTATCTATAATTTGATCAGTGAATTCTCTTATATGCAACTCTTAAAAATATTTAATTAATTGAAGGGATTCTATGTTGGATGATTCAAAAAATACAATCTCTATCCGCCCGGCTGGTGTTACTTTTCTGGTTATCACCAATGCCCTGGGGTGTATGATTACGTTATTATTCTGGTTATCGATCCTGTTTTCAAATCTGGTACCTTCTCCCGGTGATCTTACCGTATTTGCCGAGCGGGTTAACGCCGCCACAACCCGCGGTTTTATGATTGCCGACTTACTTTACTCTGTACCCCTGCTGTTTATATCTACGATTGGTCTATGGCGCATGCGCTCTTGGGGTTGGACCGCTGCCCAAATGGTCAATGCTCTGTGGATTTTTTCCATGACTGTTATATGGATACGTGATCTGTATGGAAAATTCTCGCCGGGTGGATTGTTCTTCCTGCCCTTCACATTAATAGCTATATGGGCGATATGGTATCTGTGGCAGCAACGGCATCTCTTCTGGCGTTCATAACCAGTGATATAGATCATCAGGAGTTATACTGGCTGGTAGATATAGTTATAAATAATGCAGAGAACACCGGGGAGACTGTGATTGTTTTTTCGGGTACCGGTAAACCAAATGTTCTCTGCGTTCAGGTTCTTGAAAAATATAAAACAGGTTGCAGATCAGTGATATTATTTAATTTATTTAAACAGGTTTACAATTACTTTCTTGCCACCTTTAGTTATCTCAGCCTGAGTTAAACCATCAAAGTTGACCTGGTATATTTCATCTTTATAGGTAATGGTGCCGGTGCCGGAACCATCCGGAGTGATATCATAATCCGCAATCAGGATCGGATCATCCCCTT
The DNA here is from genome assembly GCA_964430815.1 of uncultured Calditrichota bacterium. GTDB lineage: Bacteria > Calditrichota > Calditrichia > JAJRVZ01 > JAJRVZ01 > CAVZSQ01. The sequence goes on from CAYSHN010000077.1 coordinate 2,118, forward strand.
CATTGTATGGCGGCGCATACACTTCGTAATAGAGGTGAGCGCTGCCGTCAGAATAATATTCGGCCTCGATTATAATGTAATAATCATTCCAGGTAGTCCAGGTCCCAGTCAGGTTTCCTTCATCTCCTGTCTGCTGAATAGTAAAAGAACCATGAGCACCATTAGCCTTCTGGATCTCCAGAACAGTATATCGTATATCACCATCCTGATTACTCAGCAGTGAAATTTGAATCGTATCGATCCGGCCGGAACTAAAGAAGATATTTTCGACAAATTGAGCTGTAAACGTATTGGCCAGGGTATCGATAGCTACTTCAGCCGATTTCATGATTTTATCCAGATAGCGGCCTGCCGGAAAATCTATCAATTCATTATACCACCCCTGTAAATCATCTTCTACACAATTAAAAGTTCCACTGACCAGAGTACCATCCCGCAATTGTTTACTGAATCCACCGGTATGATTCGCATAGAAAGTGACCGTCCGATAGGCGGTCGTATTGTCCCGAAACTCAAAATCTTCCCGCACGGTTCCGGACTGATCGGGATTCAGATCCACGGTCTGTTTCAGATGTTGCAGAAAGCGGTCCTGACGATAGTAGGTATTTTGGGTGGCTTCCAGTCCGCTGATTTCAGTACCATTATAATCTGTAACTGTTACCTCTCCGACAATTTTCTGGATGAAGAAGGTTTCTTTAAAAAGGCGCTGCTGGTATAACTCTTTTATCAGATCATCTGCACGATTTTCAAATGTAAAATTCATATCGATTACTACAACGGCAGAGTCGTAGATCAGTGGACCTAATGTAATAAATTTATATTTTACTAAATAATATCTAGCCAGACCTGTTTCGTAATCATAGTATAGGGCAGAACGTGTAAAGCGCAGCGTGTCATCCACAAAGCTGATCAACGAATCTGTAAGAGGTTTAGCCAGAAAGGCTTTTTCGCTTAAAAGGGTTCCGGCATCACGACTCATTTGCATAGCCTGCTGTTTCATTTTCTCCAAACCGAGGAGATCATCATTTCCCTGGGCCAGCAATTCTGAACTTTGGGTCAAACCGGAGACGTCATCCCCACTTTTAATCAGATCATTCAATTCCCAGCCAAAAGTAGATTGTTCAGTCATCACAGCATCTACTTCCAGAGTCTGATCCTGGGGGCTTGTATCTTTCTCACAACTACTGAGCACAAGAATGCTAAAGAGACAAACCGTTAAAATTGCAAATTTATTCATAATAACCTCCTATATCTAATTCAAGAGAAAGCGTTTATCTTAATGTTATTTATAGTCTTCCTTAAAGTCTTACTATTTTACCTTGTTTTTATCAATATTCGGCTTTCTTCTATACAAATTAATAATAATATAAAAATGAGTTTCAGGCAGTGACCATGATCAATTCCTAATTCTTATGCAACCTCCAAGATTGCATTACGTATTGTATGATATATCCTGGTAATTTTTCTATCCAGCAACGATAAATGATTATGATTCATTTTAAGTTATTCTATTTTATAAGAAACAAATCGATTGGGTGATTTTTGATTTGCTTGATTTGCTCAAACCTATAGTTTTATTATAAATCGGAGGAGAAAATGAAACCAATAACCAGGCGTTCTTTTTTAAAGACAGGGTCAACAGCAGCGGCCGCCTTAACGATGCTGCCTGCCTGGAAGAAAGGATGGTTTAATTTTTCTGATGTCCAAGTGACAGGTTATTTTGAACAGGAGTTCGGCATAAACGATGAATTATGTCGTAAAGTATTGTCTCAGGCACTTTTACGTGGCGGTGATTTTGCTGACTTATACTTTGAACACAGCATCAGTAACTGGGTAATACTCGAAGACGGCAAAGTTAATCAAGCTTATGGCACCATCTCATTAGGTGTGGGCATTCGTACCGTGAAGGGCGATCAGGTGGGTTATGGTTTCACCCAGGAATTGGATGAAAAATCCATGCTGGCCGCTGCAGCAACGGCAGCAACCATTGCCTCTGCTAATCCCAATCAAACGGCTGGTGAGTTTGTAGCTCTGAACACCCAAAATTATTATCCGCTCACCACTCTTTTAACAGATGTTCCCCTGGAATCAAAATTACCACTGGTACAGACTGCTAATGACAAATGTTTTGCCCTGTCGCCAGTGGTGGTCAAAGTAAATGCCGGCTTTACCGATCAGCAGAAACGGATTATGATCGTCACTAGTGACGGAACCAAAGCCGAAGACTTGCAGCCTAGAAATTATTTGTATGTGAATGTAGTGGCAGAAAAAGATGGGCGTCGGGAAAGAGCTGGCTGGAACATGGGTGGACGGCGGAATTTTACTTTTTATACCAATGATGTCGTCGATATCATTGCCAAAACCGCGGTTGATCGGGTATTGATATTATTTGAAGCGGTACAACCTCCGGCAGGTGAAATGCCTGTGGTCCTGGGTCCGGGAGTTACCGGTATCCTGCTGCATGAGGCTATCGGGCACGGTATGGAAGCGGATTTTAACCGCAAGAAAGTTTCCACGTATTCTACTATGATCGGTAAACAGGTAGCCGAGCCGTTTGTCACCATCATTGATGACGGTACTATACCCGAAATGCTTGGTTCACTCAATGTGGATGATGAAGGTACTCCGGGACAAAAAACGGTCTTAGTGGATAAGGGAATTTTAGCCAGTTATATGCATGATAAAATTTCAGCACATCATTATGGTGTAAAGCCTACCGGTAATGGTCGCCGTCAGAGTTATCAGCATTACATAGTACCACGAATGCGCAATACCTACATGCTGGGCGGAGAATCTTCTCCGGAAGATATAATCAGCAGTGTCAGCAAAGGCATTTATGTCAAAGATGTAAGCAATGGCCAGGTTAGTATCGGTGAAGGGGACTTTGCTTTTTATGTTTCTCAAGGACAGATGATCGAAAACGGTAAATTGACTGCACCAATTAAAGATATAAATATCATGGGTAATGGTCCTAAAATGTTGCTAAACGTCACGATGGCTGCTAATAATTTACAAATGTATCAGGGCGGAGGAGGATATTGTGGTAAAGACGGACAGATGGTTCCGGTCGGATTTGGACTACCTACGGTTCTAGTGAAATCGATGACCGTCGGCGGCGTAAAAGCATAAGATAAGGAGGAGAAAATGAATAATGAATTAAAAGATATAGCCAGCTGGTCGCTGCAAACCGCAAAAACCGAAGGCGCCAATGAATGCCGTGTGAATATAAACAGTGAACGTTTCATCGAGATCAGTTATCGCGATCGTAAACCGGAGAATATTAAAGAAGCCTCTACGCGTGAACTTTTCATTGAGATATTTGTGGACAGGCGTTATTCCGGACAAAATACTTCCGATCTACGCAAGGGAGCTTTGAAGAATTTTATTCACAATGCCGTGGTCACCACTAAACTTCTGGCCGAAGATCCATATCGTATCTTGCCTGATCCGAAATATTATCAAGGCCGTTCTACAGCGGACCTTAAAATCCTGGATCCCGATTATAATAAAACAACTCCGCAAGAGAGGCATGCTCTGGTAAAAACTATCGAAGAATCAGCTCTGGCTAAAGGCGGAGATAAAGTAATTTCGGTTACCGCCGTGCAGAATGATAGTCATGCCGAATCAGTAGTTCTGACCAGTAATGGATTTGAGGGATCCAACGAAAGTACTAGTTACTGGGCCGGAGCAGAAATGACAATTCAGGATAAGGGGAACCGCAGACCTAACGGCTACAATTTTGTCGTGGCAATATCAAAAAAGGATTTTCCCAGTGCTCAGAAGATTGGGGAAATTACTGCGCAACGCACTCTGGCCTTGCTGGGTGCGAAGAAAATCAAAACTGAAACCTTACCAATCATCGTGGAGAACCGGGTGGTAAGTACTCTGCTCAACGGTTTCTTAGCCGGCATGTCTGGAAATAACATACAACAAAAACGGTCATTCCTGGCCGATCAAAAAGGAAAGAAAATAGGGAGCGATAAATTCACTCTGATCGACCATCCTCTTTTGAAATCGGGTTTAAATAGTCGTTTATTTGATAATGACGGCATTGCTGCTAAGAGACGGACCATGGTTGAAGGAGGCGTGTTGAAAGATTTTTACATCGACTGGTACTACAGCCGTAAACTGGGCTGGGAACCTACCAGCGGTAATCCATCTAATCTGATCATACCTCCGGGAAAACGTTCAGTAAAGAAAATCATGAAAGATCTCGGCCGTGGTATTCTGATTACCGGTTTTCTTGGCGGAAATTCTAATTCCACCACTGGTGATACATCTGTTGGCATCAGCGGCGCTCTGTTCGAAGGGGGTGAAATCGTTCAACCAGTTGCTGAAATGAACATTGCCGATAATCATTTGAAATTCTGGCATAAACTGGTTGAAGTCGCTGACGATCCCTGGATATACTCCTCAAGGCGTATGCCGAGTCTGGTATTTACAGATGTAGTGGTCTCAGGAGTATAAAAGCAATTTGTTTTCTGGCATAAAAAGAACGCCTTATAGCTAATAAGTATTAGCAGATATTAAATATCAACTTCCTTATTCTTTGATATAAAATATTCTGTTTAGAAGCTATTTTTTTTATTATTATACTTCTTTAAATTAACAGTTTTCTAATTAATTTGTGCCTTTGTGCCTTTGTGCCTTTGTGCCTTTGTGCCTTATAAGAAGGAGATCCATCTTGAAATCAAGTTTATTCATTCCACAAAAATATCATTCCCTGCTAGATGTAAAGGAAACTGAAAAAGCGATCCGCTTGATCAAGGAGTTCTTTCAGTCCAATTTATCTTTTGAACTGAATTTGATGCGAACGACTGCCCCTCTTTTTGTAAAGGCCAATACCGGGATTAATGATGAATTAACTGGTGTGGAAAAACCGGTCACCTTTAATGTCAAAGATATGGGTCAATCCTGGGTGGAAATTGTACAATCCCTGGCCAAGTGGAAACGAATAACACTGGCTGATTATAAGATTAAAACCGGTGAAGGAATCTATACTGATATGAATGCTATCCGCCCGGATGAGCGTATGGATAACCTGCACTCCATTTATGTCGATCAATGGGATTGGGAGAAAGTTATCACCCCTGAGCAACATAATTTACAGTATTTGAAAAATGTTGTGACTATAATTTATGAAGTGATCAAACGAACCGAGAAATACATATTTCATCTTTACCCAAAAATCAAACCGATCCTGCCCGAGCATATCATATTCAAGCATAGCGAAGATCTCGAAACGGAGTATCCGGATTTGAATCCGACTCAGCGTGAGATTATGTTATGTCGTGAACACGGAGCGGTATTTATTATCGGCATTGGCTCTGACCTGAGTAATGGTAAACCCCACGATAACCGGGCCGCTGATTATGATGATTGGTCTACGCCGACCAACAGTAAACATAAAGGACTGAATGGAGATATCTTAGTTCATTATCCAGTTCTGGATTGTGTCTATGAATTATCCTCAATGGGTATTCGTGTCGATCCGGAAGCATTATTACGACAACTGAAATTAAAGAATGAAATGAGAAAAAAGGATCTATTATATCACCGGCGTCTTTTACAAGGAGAGTTTCCTTTGTCTATTGGCGGGGGAATCGGACAATCACGATTGTGTATGTTTTACCTGCGTAAAGCCCATATTGGAGAAATCCAAAGCAGTATCTGGCCAGATGATGTCATCAAACAATGCCGGGAGAATAATATATTTATATTATAGAAAAGATGAAGTAAAGTACCTGAGTTCCTGAGTACCTTAGTACCTGAGGAATAAATACTTAAGGCGGGTATTTTTCTTTCGATCAAAGCACAATTATTATAATTCATTCGCCACTAAATTTTGCAAGCATCATATTAACACAAAGATTTTACCCAGGAGAATTACCAGCCTTAAATATATTACTTGTATTTTCATCATTTATATCTATATTTATGGAAGACGGATTCTCATATAAAGGTATGAATCGAAGTATTAGAATTGACGTTAGGCTGAGTAAGTTTATTCATTAGCTATTTTATTGAGTATGTCTGACCAGATTTATATCGGTTTTTCCGATGTACTTTAGATAAATAGTGATGTATTAATTTTTTATCATTGAAAAGTTTAATTAATCATCATGTTAAATCGCAGGAGAAGATGAAATATGAAGAATCCGATATCACTACTTCTTTTGACCATATTTTGTGTCGGTGGTTATGCCAATGGCGTCGGTATCATTGATGCAAAAAATGGAGTTTATCTGACTCTGCTTTCCAGCCGGGTGGAGGTGACTGTCGAGAATCAGGTCGCGCTGGTAACCACTACGCAGACATTTATAAATCAAACTGGTGCACAACAATTAGTTAAATATGGTTTTCCTCTGCCCGAAAATGCCAGTGCCACAGAATTGCTCTGGAAGATAAATAATATCTGGTACCGGGCCAATTTCGCACCTACTCCTCAGGATACTTCTCAACCCGGACCAGGCGGAGAAATTCACCCGAACCTCAAAACCTATCTGGGGGAAATTCCTCTCTATTTTAATATCGAACAACAGCTGAAGATCGATTCTCTGTTGATTGTTAAATTGAGTTATGTTCAACTTTTACCTTACAGTTTTGGCAAAGTGGAATTTGAGTATCCTAATGCTTACACTCTGATACAAGCGACAGCCTTAAATACACAGGAACTTGATTTTGATCTGTACTCCCAAAGGACTATCGACAGCATTCAACTTTTAAGCCATACTTCTTCCGAATTTTCAAATGATGGTCATACGGCCCATATAGGTTTTGGACTATATGAATATTCCGCCGATGCCAATTATAGATTACAGTACACACTTAGTTCTGCGGAACTGGGCTTATTCAGTCTGAGCACGAGCATCACAGACGCACTGGTGCCCGATGAGTATGGTAACGGTTTCTTTGTGTTCATTGCTGAACCAGATCCCAGTGCCGGCGCTGATGTAATAAAAAAGGTTTTTACTCTGATCATTGACCGTTCCGGAAGTATGGTTGGTACAAAAATGACTCAGGCCAAGAACGCAGCCAGTTTTATTACTGAGAATTTGAATACAGGTGATAAATTCAATATCGTCGATTTTAGTACTACGGTCAGCAGTTTCAGGCCAGCACATGTCGATTTTACTCAGCAGAATAAAACCGATGCCCTGGCTTATATTTCAGCTTTACAGGCCAATAATTTAACTAACATTTCCGGTGCTTTTGATCTGGCCATCGGCCAATTCGGAACTGCTAATGACAGCACAGCAAATATCATCATTTTCTTTACTGACGGCCAGGCTACTACCGGTATTCAGGATACTCCGGGAATCCTGAACGCCGTTGCTGCTAAAATCCAGCAAACCGAAACCGAAGTAATGGTTTTTACTTTTGGCGTTGGTACTGATGTCAATCAGCAGTTATTGACTTTACTGGCCGTGCAGAATAATGGGTCGGCTGAATTTCTGGGTAACGCTGAACTGGAAGCGCGCATTACTGAATTTTATCTGCAAATAAGGAATCCAGTATTATTGAATACACAAATGACCTTTTCATCACCAACTATTTCTGAAACCTATCCATCTCCATTGCCTAATTTATATAAAGGCCAGCAAATGCTGGTAGCTGGTCGCTACCAGGAACCCGTTCCAGTATCAGTTACTCTCTCCGGAGAATCTTTTGGGCAACCAGTAATCTATAATTACGATCTGAGCTTACAGGATTCTATTATAGATAAATATCAATTTTTAACCAAAGTATGGGCTAAATCAAAAATAGAATACCTGCTGATCCAATATTATTCTCTGAATCCTGAATCTACCGAAGCGCAAGCTATTAAAAATATGATAATTGAGATTAGCCTGAATTATGCCGTGTTGAGTCCATTTACCAGTCTAAGTGGCGGTGATCCGATTTATATAGAACATGATGCAAGCATTAGAACCAGTGGGCACCATCCAGAAAAATATACATTACTGGGCAATTATCCCAACCCGTTTAATCCTGGCACTACTATCTCGTTTCAGATTAATACAGACTTGCATAGTACAGTCGTCATCAGAATATATGATACTTTAGGACGGCTGGTATGTTCCTTGTCGGTTACTATCAACGGTCCGGGATTATATCAAGTCTATTGGAATGGTACTTATGAAAACGGACTCAGCGTTGCTTCAGGAACTTATTTGTACATTGTCGATTTTGGCGACGCCTTGCTGGCCGGTAAAATGAATTTGATAAAATAGCTATTTATCAGCGGATCAGCTGTAGTTTGCCGATAAATCTTTCATTTTGTGCCTTGACTTCATAAAAATATATTCCGCTGGCTGCAGAATTTCCTTTGCCATCGTTACCATCCCAGCGAACAAAATAATTTCCTGCAGATAATTTTGAATCTAATAAATGTGTTACCTTTTGGCCCCGCAGATTGTAGACGTTTACCTGCACTACGGCGTTGCTTAATTGTTCAGGCAGAGTAAAACTGATCAGCGTACCGGCGTTAAACGGATTAGGATAACAACGGGCGATGAGATGAGATGCCGGGATTATCGGTTGATCCGCCGGATCATCAGGTATTCCCGTCAGCAAAGACGGTCCCGACGCTTTTAGATCACCGGCATTATCACAAAGATAAAGATTTGTCCAAGCCGGACGCATGGATTGAACCAGGTATGTATCCTTCCATTCATCGTCGGTCAGTCGTAGGAAATCAATGGAAGTATATTCATGATAACT